>DASTKA010000691.1:0-2009 GCA_035716165.1 Mycobacterium sp.
AAGCTGATCACGCACGCGAAAAAGGGTGCGCTGCACAACCGTCGAGAGGTGATGAAGAAGATCCGCGACAAGGACGTGGTGCACGCCCTGTTCGCGGAGATCGGTCCGTTCTTCGCCGACCGCAATGGCGGCTACACCCGCATCATCAAGGTCGAGCCGCGCAAGGGCGACAACGCGCCGATGGCCGTGATCGAGCTGGTGCGGGAGAAGACGGTCACCTCCGAGGCCGATCGGGCTCGTCGGGTGAAGGCTTCCAAGAAGAGCGACGCTCCTGTCGCGGCAGCGGCGGCACCTCAGGCGGCTGTCGAGCCTGAGGAAGCCGTCGGCCCGACGGCCGAGGAGGCCACGGCCGAGGCCGAGCCGACCACGACCGAGGCCGAGCAGACCACGACCGAGGCCGAGCCGACCAAGGCCCAGGCCGACGCCGAGGAGAAGGCCGATAAGGCCGTCGCCGCGAGAGCCGAAGCCGAGGCCGCGGAGAAGGCGGACGACGAGGCTGACGAGAGTTAGCGAGGACGTCCGTCTTCGGCTTGATATCGCCTACGACGGGACAGGTTTCGCGGGCTGGGCCGCTCAGGCCGGCCAGCGGACCGTGGCCGGAATTCTCGACGAGGCGCTGACGACGGTCTTTCGCACGCCGGTGCGGCTGCGGGCGGCCGGACGTACCGATGCCGGAGTCCATGCCACCGGGCAGGTGGCTCACGTCGACGTGCCGCTGGATGCGCTGCCGAATGCGTATTCGCGTGCGCCGCACGTCGGTGAACCCGAGTTTCTGCCGCTGCTGCGCCGGCTGGGCCGATTCCTGCCGACCGACGTCCGGGTTGTCGACATCACCCGCGCCCCTGCGGGTTTCGACGCCCGGTTCTCGGCGCTGCGGCGTCACTACGTGTATCGGATCTCGACGGCACCGTGGGGCGTGCAGCCGCTGCAGGCCCGCTACATTACCGGCTGGCCGCGTCCGCTGGACGTCGAGGCGATGGCCGTCGCATCGCGAGACCTGCTGGGATTGCACGACTTTGCCGCATTCTGCCGGCACCGCGAGAACGCCACCACCATTCGCGACCTGCAGCGACTGGAGTGGACACGCGACGGTGACCTGATCACCGCGCAGGTCAGCGCGGACGCGTTCTGCTGGTCGATGGTGCGCTCACTGGTCGGCGCGCTGCTGGCCGTCGGCGAACACCGCCGCCCGGTCTCGTACTGCCGCGAATTGCTCAGCGCCACAGAGCGATCCAGCGACTTCGCCGCCGCGCCCGCCCACGGCTTGTCGCTGGTCGGTGTGGACTACCCGCCCGACGACCAGCTGGCCGCGCGCAACCTGATCACCCGGGATGTGCGCTCGCGCTAGACCCTGGCCGCAACGAAATTCGCCGCCCTATCGGTCAATCCGGGCACATAGCTCAGGTGCGAAGCCCACTGCATGCCGCCCGAGCAGATCGGGTCGCCCGGGTTGCACAGGTCGATGGTCTTGCCCTCGAAATTGGGGGACAGGGCGCTCATCAGCTGACCCGCCCGGCCGGACGGATTGCCGAACAGGGCGACCGCGGCGACATGATCGGCTACCGCGGGTGGCAACGGTTGGCGGTAGCCGAGCCCGGGCACCGGTGCGGCCGTGACGATGTCGACGACGGCCGCACCCTGCGAGTACCCGCCCAGCACCAGCTTGGTGCCGGGGCAGTTGGCGGCCATCTGCTGGATGTGGGCGCTGGCATCGTTGGCGCCGTTGGTGGCAGCCAAAAAGTCCTTGCTGGCCGGGTAGTTCACTCCATATGCGCCAACGCTTTTGCGGGTCTGATCGCGCAGCGAGCTGACGAAGGCGCCGCCCACCTTGCCGACACCGGGTGGCTCGTCGGTGCCCCGGGCGAACACCACTTCAACGCCAGGGCACGACGCCGACGCATGCGGAACCAATTGCGGGGCAAGCAATAACGCGCCCGTTGCGCCGATTCCGATGCCCAGCCCTAACGGGATAAGCCTCACACAGAGATGTTAAGGGGGCGTTGATAACC
>DASTKA010000692.1:0-5744 GCA_035716165.1 Mycobacterium sp.
GCTGCTCGTAGGACTGCGGGTAACCGCCCTGTCCCTGCTCGGGATAGCCGCGCTGGTCCTGGTAGCCCTGCTGGGGCGGATAGCCAGCTTGACCTTGCTGGTCGGGGTAGCCGCGCTGGTCTTGGTAGCCCTGCTGAGGGGTGTAGCCGCCGGGTCCTTGCTCGGGGTATCCGCCCTGCTCCGGGTATCCGCCCTGCTCGGGATGGCGGGGCGGGGGGTAGCCCTGCTGAGGCGGGTAGCCACCCTGCTCGGGCGGATATCCGCCTCGGTGGTCGGGCGCTGGCGGCTGGTCCGTGCCACCGCGCGCCTCGTCCTGGGGACGCCCGTAGCGGTCGTCGTAGTACTCGTCGCCGGGGCGCCCCGGCCCCTGAGCCCCGCCGTAGCCAGAATTGTCAGTCATTGGTGCTACTCCTCGTTCTTCGCCGAACGCGTTATTTGATTGTGGCCGGACGGACTCGTCGACCGTCGGGCGGGGCTGGACATCAGGGTTGACAGCACCACGGGCGCGGTACTGGCCGGTGTGCAGGTTCGTCGACTGCTCGAACCGGACGACCACCTCACCATACGTTTGCCACCCCTGTTCGTGGATGTAGTCAGCCAAGTACCTCGGTAAAGCGCTCGACGTGAGATCCGGATCGGCGCTCACCTTCTCGAAGTCGTGCATACCGAGGGTAATGATGTATTCGTTGGGGGCCAAAAGGCGGTTTCCCTCAAGCCTCTGCACTCCGTCGCGCGCTTCGCGGCACAACAACGCCTCGACCTCTTGCGGAACGATCGATCCACCGAAGACGCGGGCGAAGGCATTGTCCACCGCCGCCTCGAGTTTGCGCTCGAGCCGCGCAACCAGTCCCCGTTGGCTACTCATGTTCTACCGTTCGCATGCACTTGCCATGAGGTATTGCCGGTGGACGGCAAACGAATCACGCTGGTGCTGGATCACTCCCGCATGGTATCGGGACATCGCGTCGCCGGGGCACTTTCGAAATCGTAAGAACTGCATCTGCGCAGGTCAGCGCGGTGCAGCCACCGGGTGCGGTGTGGGAGACGGCTTGCAGGCCCGCTGCGGCGGTTCGGGAGCCGGGCCATTAGAGTGATATGGTCCACCGGTTGTTTTCCGGGCGAGTGGCGGAATGGCAGACGCGCTGGCTTCAGGTGCCAGTGTCCTTCGGGACGTGGGGGTTCAAGTCCCCCTTCGCCCACACTGAGCGGTTCGACGAAGGGTCACGGCCTCGAAAGGGGTCGTGACTTTCGTGTTTGGGGGAACGAGAACACTGCCCACCTACGAACGCACCCACTGTGTGATCTCCGGAGTCACCGGATCGGTGATGTCGTCGAATTCGGGATGCTTCCTGAGCACCGTGCCGATCATCGAACACACTGGAACGATGCGCTTGCCCTCGTCGCGCGTCTCGTTAAGAGCCTGCTCGACAAGGATTGTCGCCAACCCGCGCCCGCCATACGCCGGATCGATTTCGGTGTGGTAGAAGACGCGCTGATCTCCGCGGTCGGCGAAATCGGCTAGCCCCACCGTCCTACCCTCGACGGCAATCGTGTACTTCCCCTCCTGCAGGCTCACTGTGGCTTCCGCGCCGGTCTTATCGGTTGTCATCTGTGCTTCCCTTTCTTTGCGATGTAGGTCGGGGCCGCAGCCGAGACGTCGGCAGCGGTGGGGCGGGCAGTCGCGCGAGCGCTCCCCGGTACCCCTGGACGGCGCCGAATCGGTCGTCGGCGTCCTCCCACAGTCGGCGGTAGTTGGCGATGTCGTCGTGGCTTCGTCCGACGAAGTTCCACCACATCACCAACTCTTCGGTGAACGGCGTGCCGCCGAGTAGCAGCACCCGCGCGGGGCCCTCCCCCGCGTTGTGCACCCGCAGCCGGGCTCGGCCGGGACCGCGATACGCCAGTTCGGCAGTCGTCAGCGCGGTCCCATCCACGCGCACGGCCCCCGTGTCGCAAAGCACCCCGTGCTCGAAGGTCGGGTCCACATCGAGGTCCAGCGCGGCCCCAGCGTCGAGGTCGATCTGGGCGCCGAGTAACGGCGTGAAAGTCGGCACCGGCGAGCGGCTTCCGGCGAGCTCACCGAGAAAGACCCGCGCCTCCGCGCCGGGCAATGCCGCGGGTTCGGGCCGGTAGTGGGCGAAGTCTCGACCCGTGTCGCGATCGGGTGCGGGCAACGCTACCCAGAGCTGGGCACCGTGCAACGGGTCGCGCGAATCAACCGAGATTTCCGAATGACAGATGCCGGCCCCCGCGGTCATGAGATTCAGCTCGCCGGGCCGAACTGACGCGTGTACGCCGGCGCTGTCGCGGTGCTCCACTTCCCCACCGAACAACCAGCTGACGGTTTGTAGTCCCGTATGGGGGTGCGGTGGTACGTCCATCCGCGCGGCAACCGGGCCGTAATGGTCGATGAAACACCAGGCCCCGACGAGCGAGCGCTGCCGTTGCGGCAGCGTGCGTTGCACCCGGAGCGCCCTCGGGCCGCCCAACGGCACCTCTCGTGGCTGCAGCACTTCCACCATCGGCGGGGCGCCGCCCAGGTGTTGCGAAGCGGCGCAGGCGAGTTCGGCGGGCGCGGCTTCAAGGTTGCTCATCGTCCACCCCCGTCGCGGAACTCCCCGCAGCGCCGTCATCCGCGACAGTACCCCGCTTGCCTACTTGCGTGGTGGCCGTAGGACCTTCATGGCCAGCCGCATGACGGGCTCGGGCACACGGTCCTTTATCGATAGCGCGCTGTCGGCGGCTCGGGATCGCAGCGGTGTGCCGCGCCCGAAGACGCGGTTCAGCGCTCCCCCGGACGGCTCGAGCACCACATGCAGCGGCGGGGTACCGACGTTGGCACCCAGCGCGTTGGAGATGACCATTCGCTGGATCTCGCTGGTCCCTTCGAAGATGGTGTACAGCTTGGCATCCCGATACCATTTCTCGACCGGATGGTCGGTGATGTAACCCCAGCCGCCCATGGTTTGGATAGCGCGTTCGGTGGCCTTCACTGCGACCTCGCTGGCGGCCATCTTCGACATCGAACCCTCGCCCCGCTCGAAGGGAACGTTGTTGGCCGCCATCCAGGATGCGCGCCAGGTGAGCAGCCGGGCGGCATCGATCTGGGTGGCCAGTTCCGCCAGCGGGAAGGCGATGCCCTGGTTGTCGATAATGGGTCCGCCGAAGGCCTCGCGCTCGGTGGCGTACGCGGTCGCGTACTCGAGTGCCGCGCGGGCGATGCCGATGGCCTGGGCGGCGACCATGGGCCGGGTCTGCTCGAAGGTGCCTAATGTCGCTGAGCCGGAACGCTTTCCGCCGGCCACGACTTCCCTTGCTTTGGCGAGTTTGTGCTCGAGCTTTTCTTGTCCGCCGAGCAGATTGGCTGCGGGAACGCGCACACCTTCGAAGAGCAATTCGGCGGTGTGGGACGCGCGACAGCCGAGCTTGTCCAGTTTTCGCAGCAGTTTCAAGCCGGGGGTTCCGCCCGGCACCACGAACAGCGCCTGACCGCGGTGGCCGAGTTCCTCGTCGACCACGGCGTTGACCACGTGCACGTTGGCGATGCCGCCATTGCCGATCCACATCTTGTGGCCATCGATGATCCAGTCGTCACCGTCGCGGCGCGCGTGGGTGCGCAGGTTACGCACATCGCTGCCGCCCTCGGGCTCCGAAATCGCCAGCGCGGCGAGTTTGAGATCGCCTGGCGTGCCGAAACATTCGGGCGCCCACTCCAGCATTTGCTCCGGGGAGGCGGCTTGGCCGATCGCTGACAGTGCCAACGCCGGCATGACGATGGCCAGCCCGATCCCGGCGCAGCCCCAGAACAGCTCCTCCATGAACATCGGTAGGGAGATGCCGGTCGGGTCACCGATCAGATCGCGGTAGAACAGCGGGCTGTAGAAGCCGCGCTGGGCCGCCTCCTCCAGCACGGCCCAGGGGAATTCCTGTCGCTGGTCGTAGTCGAGGGCTACGGGGCGTATTACGGATTCGGCGAACTCGTGCGTGCGCCGGGCAAGGTCGTGTTGTGCTGCCGTCGGGGTCAGGTCGAACGTCATGGGTGCGCCTCTGGGTCGACAGACTGGTCTTGCCGACCCCGACTACCCCGTTGACCGGCGCAGCAAACTGCCACCGCGCGGATTGAGCGAAATGTCAGGCGGCCGAACGAGGTTTGAGTTGCGTCAGCGGCAGGTGCAGCACCACTGCGGGCACCGCCACCGCCTCGTGTTCGTGGCGTGCCAGCAACGCTGCGTTCTCGGGCAGTTGTCGGGCATTGATCTCGCCGGAAGCGATACGGCGAAGGACGTCGTGGGCGTGAGCGAGCTGGTCGCGTTTGCGGTATTGGCCGCCCGGCAGCTTGACGCCGGCCCATACTCCGTACTCCTCCCGCTGCGCGATGGCGTGTGCGGCACAGCGGCGCTGTTGCGCCAGCGGGCAGCGGCGCAGGCATTGGATGCGCGCCTCGGTGGCCGACCGCTCGTATGCGCGCGCCTTCGCGGCGCCGTCACCGCTGTCGTCGTCGGGGTAGCCGAACCATAGTTCCGGGTTGGCTGCGCAGGGGTGTGCCATGTCGCTCTCCTTGTCAAGCGTGAAACGTAGACGGAAGCGTATACGGAGAAGTTGAGCGACGCAAGCGAAACGAGACAAAAACGTATATACCGCTGTCGCGACCTCAGCTGTGTAATATCCGGCCCATGGGCCGGAGCGTGCGGTGACCCGTGAATCGGCCGGTGCGGCTATCCGCGCGTTGCGCGAATCGCGCGACTGGTCGCTGGCCGACCTCGCCGCCGCGACCGGGGTCAGCATCATGGGCCTGAGCTTTCTGGAACGTGGCGCCCGTAAGCCGCACAAAAGCACAGTTCAGAAGATCGAAAACGGCCTCGGCCTACCGCCAGGCACGTATTCGCGGCTGTTGGTGGCCGCCGATCCGGAGGCTGAGCTGGCGCGTTTGATGGCTGCGCAGCCACCGGCGCCTATGCCCGCACGGCGCAGCGGACCGGTGGTAGTTGACCGTCACAGCGACACAGAGGTGCTGGAGGGCTATGCCGAAGCACAGCTCGATGCGCTCAAATCCGTCATCGATCGATTGCCTGCGACAACATCAAACGAATATGAGACGTATATTCTGTCTGTGATCGCGCAGTGCGTGAAGGCCGAGATGCTCGCCGCCAGCTCCTGGCGGGTAGCGGTGAACGCCGGCGCCGACTCCACCGACAGGCTGATGGAGCATCTGCAGGCCTTGGAGGCGACACGTGCAGCCCTGTTGAAGCGGATGCCTTCCAGCCTGAGCGCCCGCTTCGACCAGGCGTGCAAACAGTCGTCGTTGCCCGAGACCATCATCGCCGCGCTGGTCGGCGTCGAGGTCGACGAGATGTGGGAGATCCGCAATCGTGGGGTGATCTCACCGGGCGCTCTCCCCCGTGTGCGCGCCTTCACCGCTGCCGTTGAGTCGAGCCAAGAAGCGGCGGGGCCAGACGACGAGGGGGCATCATGAGTGAAACCGACGTCGAGGCGCTGCGCCGTGCCCACCAACTATTCGCCGGGAACACACGGCCGTCGTCCCTGGAGGCAGGCACCGGACATCACCTCGACGTTTTGCAGAGGGCCGCCCGGCTGGGCAACACCATGGCACACGGTGGTTACCAATTAGCGGTCGACCACAGCCGGCAACGCCTCCCCGCGGCGGCGGGCACCGACGCCGCGGCCACCGATGTCATCGCCGGGGCGCACCGTGATCGAGCGCAGGCCCGCGATCTGACCCGAAG
>DASTKA010000693.1:0-4851 GCA_035716165.1 Mycobacterium sp.
CTGATCGCGGCCGAGATCCCCGGCGAGGATGGCCAGCCCCGCAAGCTGGACGATATTGAAATCACCGGCTTCGCCACCCTTTTGGGCGGAGCGGGTGCCGAGACCGTGACCAAGTTGCTCGGAAACGCGACCGTGCTCTTCGCACGACACCCCGACCAGTGGCAGAAGCTGCAGGACGACCGAGACAAGATCCCGGGCGCGGTCGAAGAACTGTTGCGCTACGAAGGGCCGGTCCAATACAACGTCCGCTACACCCTCAAGGAGGCACACGTCAGTGGTGGCGTGATTCCCGCGGGCAAACCCGTGTTCCTCTGCGGCGCTGCGGCAAACCGCGACCCGGACGCCTTCACCGACGCCGAGACCTTCGACATCGAGCGCGACCAGACCGAGGCGCAGCACCTCGGCCTCGGCTACGGGATTCACAGTTGCCTCGGCGCAGCGCTGGCCCGCCTGGAAAGCAGGATCGCGCTGGAGAGGCTCCTCGACTTCATGCCGCATTACGAGGTCGATTGGGCCGGGTGCAAACGGGTGAACATGCAAAACGTCGCTGGCTGGAAGAACGTACCCGTCAAAGTGCTCCGGTAAGGAGGTTGTTGTGACGAAGAAGATCGAAGTCGATTGGGGACTCTGCGAGAGCAACGGCGTCTGCATGGGCATCAACCCGGACATATTCGAACTCGGTGACGACGACATGCTGACCGTCCACCAGGAAGAAGTCACCCCGGAGAACGAGGCGGATGTGCGCGAGGCCGTCCGTCAGTGCCCTCGGCAGGCGATCTCCATCGTCGGAGAGTAGCGATCAGAATCCGGAGAGGATGACCGCGTTGCATTCGGCTGCGGCCCGCCGCAGCTTCGCGGCTTTCTGGTAGCCCTCGGACTCGTACCAAGCGCGAGCGGCATCGACCGACTCGAATTCCAGTACGACGGTCTGATCGCCGTGCCAGTCGCCTTCGATGACCTTCGGTGCGGTGTCCACCGCAAGAACGGTGGCACCGCTCATCGCCGATCCGGCGGCTTGGGCGTACGCCTTCATGCCTTCCGGGTCTTTGATGGCCTCGGTGAGGATGACATAGCCCTTTGCCACTCGAATCTCCCTACTCGCCGGTGTATTCGGTTACTTCTCGCTGATCGCCTGCTCGGGACAACATTCGATTGCCTCCTGAGCCGCCGCCTCCAGTTCCGTTGGAACATCGGAATCTATGGCCTCGGCGTAACCGTCGTCGGTCAGGCTGAACACATCGGGGCACAGCGTGAGACACATGCCGTGACCGCGACACTTCTGGTCGTCTACCCATACCTTCATGCGAGCGTGAACTCCAGATGCAACTCGGTCAGACCGCGCAGAATGTACGTCGGAACATATTGGTAGCGACGGTTATTCGCCGGCCCATGAACGCTCTCGTCGATCCTGATATCCGTCGTGCGGTCGAGCAACCGCTCGATCGCCACCCGGGTTTCGGCCCGCGCCAGCGGTGCGCCGGGGCAGCTGTGGATACCGCGCCCGAACGCGATGTGCTGGCGGGCATTCTTGCGGGCCGGGTCGAAGGTGGCGGGTTCTTCGAAGCGGCGCGGATCGCGGTTGGCGGCCGCCTGCACGATCATCACCGTGGTGCCGGCCGGCAGGTCGACGCCACCGACATTGACCGGCCGCCGGTTCATCCGGAAATCGCCTTTGACCGGGCTTTCGTGGCGCAGCGACTCTTCGATGAAATTCGGAATCAGGCTGCGGTCCTTGCGCAGCTGCGCCTGGATGTCGGGGCGCTCCCCCAGCGTCTGCAGGGCCGCGCCGAGTAGCCGCACGGTGGTCTCCTGTCCCGCCGAGAAGACGTTGCTGGCGACGCGGGCCACGTCCTCGACCGCCGGAACCGAGCCGTCGGGATACGTCGCGGTGGCGAGGCCGGTCAGCACGTCGTCGCGGGGTTCGCGCCGGCGGTCGCGGACGTAGTCGGAGAACAAGCCGTAGAGGAATTCCAGCGGGCTGTGAGCCAGGGACCCCTTGGTGCCCCCGATGCCGCCGCCTGCGTGCTCAGCGATGCCCTTGACGAACTTGTCGCGGTCCTCCATCGGTACTCCGAGAAGGTCGGCGATGACCAGCAGCGTAAACGGGCCCGCGAAGCCCTTGATCCATTCGCCGCGCCCCGGCGCGAGAAAGCCGTCGAGCGCCTGATCGGCGAGCGCCCACATGGCGTCCTCGTTCTCCTTGAGGCGCTTGGGGGTGATGAGCCGCATCATGAGCGAGCGGTGGTTGGTGTGGGTCGGCGGATCGAGCGTGGGCAGCTGGTCGCTGAACGGCAGCTCGTCGCGGTGCTGCTCGATCAGCTCGGTGATGTCATCACCTTCGATAGGGACCGGAAAGCCGGGAAACGGGCCGGTCACCGAGATGCAAGAGGACCACGTCTCGGCATCGTTGAGCACCGCACACGCCTCGTCCCAACCGGTGATCATCGTGACGTCGTGGTGGCTTTCCCGGGTGACGGGGCAGCGCTCGCGCAGCGCCTCGTAGTACGGGTACGGGTCTGCGATGAGTTCGCTGCCGCGGAAGAAGTCCAACTCGGAGAATTCCTTCGCCATCTCCTGCTCCTCGAATCTCGGCCAGTGAGAACGTGCCTCTCGCAGATGAGTATTACATTTTCACACGGGCTGGTGGTCGTCAACGAGGGCCCCCTGCCCGGGGGCCGAACCGATGACGATTCGGCCGCTGTTGCGCCGTTGCCGGCCGCGCCGGCTAGCTGGTAGGTACCAGGTCAGCGGCGACCGATGGCCACGCCAGCAGTCCGCTGCGAAAGGTCTCCACGTGGCCGATCCGGGCCTGCGGTGCCGCCGCAGCCGCCAGGGCCTGGGCCTTGAACATCTGCGCGGCCACGCTCAACTGGTGCTGCACCAGGCCGACGCTGTCGTCGAGCTCGGACGGCCAGTTCTCCCCCCACAGCGTGACCTCGGTGACGCCGTGATCGAGGGCCTGCAGCACGCCCTGGCGCACCCGCGCGTCGCAACCGAACAGGTCCGCCGCGGCCGCCAGGGCCTGCGGACG
This sequence comes from Mycobacterium sp., assembly GCA_035716165.1. Taxonomy (GTDB): domain Bacteria; phylum Actinomycetota; class Actinomycetes; order Mycobacteriales; family Mycobacteriaceae; genus Mycobacterium. The sequence continues at coordinate 3,032 of DASTKA010000693.1, forward strand.
GGGCCGCGATTGCGCCGAGGCCAGCGCGTCTTCGAGGTCGAGCACCTGGGCCCCGATGATCTGCAGCGGCCGGTCGTCGGGGTGGTCGGCGACCAGCACGGTGACATCCCAGCCCGCCATCGACCGGTCGAAGAGCCAGCCGCCGGCGAATCTCACCACGTCGACGACCGTGGCGGCGACGACGTCGAGCCGGTACCTCATGTCGTCGCGGACTTCTTCGGGGGCGCGAAATCCCGCGCCAGCGCCTCGGCGTACTGCTTGAACGCCTCGGCTAGCGGTATCGAAGGATCGAGTAACCATGTGGTTTCCATTCCGTGGACGAAGGCGAGAATTTCTACTGCCTTGACGGCGGGGTCTATGTCTTGGCGGTACCGGCCATCGGCCTGACCGCGACGGATCAGATCGGCGACGATGTCGGTCGCCGCCCGGTGCCTGGCCAGCATGCGGTCGTGCAGAGGGGCCTCGGGAAGGATGTTCTCGACCAGCAGCACCGTGAACGTGCCGACCAGTTCGGGCGCCCGATGAAAACGGTCCGCGACAGCGGCGATCTGGTCGAACAGATCGCCGGTCCGGTCCGCGTGGGTGTCGTCATCGAGGTCGCGGGCATCGAGCACGGCGTGCAGTAGCTGCTCTTTCGATTCGAAGTGATGCAGCAGCCCGGCGGGCGTGACGCCGGCCTCGCCGGCGATCTGAGCCAGCGTCGTGCTGCGCCAGCCGTTGCGGGTGAGCAGGCGTTGCGCGACGTCGAGGATCCGCTGCTTGCGGTCCTCGCCCTTGGCGAGAAGCGTGTCGTATCGCCGCGCGACGGGCACCACAACTCCCTCAACCTGTACCGGAGGCCGGAAAACCGGAAAACCGGAAAACTAACCTAGTGAACACACAGTAGGTTAGTTCGGCCGATGTGACAAGGGTCACGCGGCGTGGTTTTTTGCGCGTCAGGCCGCCGTCAGCTCACCAGCTCCACCAGCGTGGCGTTGGCGGTTCCGCCGCCCTCGCACATGGTCTGCAGCCCGTAACGAATGCTGTTGTCGCGCATGTGGTGCGCCATGCGCGTCATCAACACCGCCCCAGATGCGCCCAGCGGGTGCCCGAGTGCGATGGCGCCGCCCAGCGGGTTCGTCCGAGCCGGGTCCGCGCCGGTCTCCGCCAGCCACGCCAGCGGCACCGGCGCGAAGGCCTCGTTGACCTCGAAGACGCCCACATCGGACAGCGCGACGCCGGCCTTCTTGAGCACCTTCTCGGTCGCCGGGATGGGGCCGGTGAGCATGAGCACCGGATCCGCCCCGGTCACCGCGCCCGCCAGGTACCGCACGATGGGCGTCAAGCCCAACTCGACGGCCATCTCCGCGGTGGTCACCAGCAGCGCGGCCGCCCCGTCGGAGATCTGCGAGGAATTGCCGGCGTGGATCACGCCGTCCTCGGCGAAAGCCGGCTTGAGCGTGCCGAGCTTCTCGACGCTGCTGCCGCGGCGCACGCCCTCGTCGGAGGTGACGACATTGTTGTCGGCTCCGACGACGAACACCGGCACGATCTGGTCGGTGAACGCACCACCGTCCTGGGCCGCGGCGGCCCGCTCGTGGGATTCGACCGAGAATTCATCGAGCCGGGTGCGGGAGAATCCCCACTTCTTGGCGATCATCTCCGCCGAGAGGCCCTGATTGAACGAGAAATCGTCATACCGGGCAAGGACTTTCGGGCCATACGGCATACCGGTTGCCCGGGCCGAACCGAGCGGAACGCGGCTCATGACCTCGACACCGCCGGCCACCACGACATCCTGCTGGCCGGACATCACCGCCTGCACGGCGAAGTCGAGCGCC
>DASTKA010000694.1:0-11767 GCA_035716165.1 Mycobacterium sp.
AAGGCGGTGGACTGATGCTGGCGCGTAACGCCGAGTCGCTCTATTGGATCGGTCGCTATGTCGAGCGCGCCGACGACACCGCCCGAATCCTGGACGTGGCGCTGCACCAGTTGCTCGAGGATTCCAGCGTCGACCCGGACCACGCCTCGCGCCTGCTGCTGCGGGTGCTCGGAATCGACCCGCCGGACCACGACATGGACGTGTGGTCGTTGACCGACCTGGTGGCCTATAACACCAACACCCAGGGCGGCTGCTCGATCGTCGACGCCATCACCTCGGCCCGCGAGAACGCGAAGTCGGCACGCGAGGTGACCTCCAGCGAGATCTGGGAGTGCCTCAACACCACCTATCACGCCCTGCCCGAACGCGAACGCGCCGCCAAACGCCTTGGCCCACATGACTTCCTGTCATTCATCGAAGGACGCGCGGCCATGTTCGCCGGCCTGGCCGACTCGACGCTTTCTCGCGACGACGGTTACCGGTTCATGGTGCTGGGCCGGGCGATCGAACGGGTCGACATGACGGTGCGGCTGTTGCTGTCGCGGGTGGGAGACAGCGCCTCGTCCCCGGCCTGGGTGACGTTGCTGCGCTCGGCGGGGGCGCACGACACCTACCTGCGCACCTACCGCGGTGTGCTGGATGCCGGCCGGGTGGTCGAATTCATGTTGTTGGACAGGCTGTTTCCGCGTTCGGTGTTCTATTCGCTGCGACTGGCCGAACACAACCTCGACGAACTGGTACGCAACCGGCAGAGCCGGGTCGGAGCCACCGCCGAGGCGCAACGGCTGCTCGGTCAGGCCCGCAGCGAGTTGGAGTTCGTGCAGCCCGGCGTGCTGCTGGAATCGTTGGAGAGCCGCCTGGCGGGGCTGCAGAGCACCTGCCATGATGTCGGAGAAGCGTTGGCACTGCAGTACTTCCACGTGACGCCCTGGGTGGCGTGGTCGGATGCGGGCCAGCGTGCCCGACTGGTCAGCGGGAAAGGGGACGGCTGATGTGGCGGCTGCGGGTGGTGCACACCACGGGATACGCCTACCAGTCGCCGGTGACCGCGTCCTACAACGAGGCCCGGTTGACCCCGCGGTCCAACAACCGCCAGAACGTCATCCTCAACCGCGTCGAAACCATCCCGGCGACGCGGTCGTACCGCTACATCGACTACTGGGGCACCGCGGTCACGGCGTTCGACCTGCACGCGCCGCACACCGACCTCACGGTGATGTCGTCCTCGGTCGTGGAAACCGAGCTGGCCGAGCCACTTCCGACCGATGCGGGCTGGAGCGATCTGCAATCGGATGCTGTAATCGATCGCTTCGACGAACTGCTACGCCCCACCGAGCACACCCCGGCCAGCAAGCGGGTGGCGTCAATGGCCAAAAAGATCAGCAAGTCCCACAAGCCGGCCGAGGCCGTTGTCGCCGCGGCCAATTGGGTGCGCGATGAACTCGAATACCTTCCCGGGACCACCAGCGTGGCATCGTCCGGGCTCGACGCGCTCAGGGAGGGCAAGGGCGTCTGTCAGGACTTCGTGCACTTGTCGCTGATGTTGTTGCGCAGCATGGGAATTCCGGCACACTACGTCTCGGGTTACCTGCATCCCAAACGCGACGCCGTCGTCGGTGACACCGTCGACGGGCGAAGCCACGCCTGGATCGAGGCGTGGACGGGTGCCTGGTGGAGCTATGACCCCACCAACGACACCGAGATCACCGAGCAGTACGTGGGGGTAGGCGCGGGCCGCGACTACGCCGACGTTTCCCCGTTGAAGGGCATCTACTCCGGGGAGGGCGCCACCGACCTCGACGTGATCGTGGAGGTCACCCGTCTCGCCTAGCCGACGATGAGCCGGGTCAGGGATACCGTTGCAGGGATGACGGATTCGGCCGAAGGTGCGTCGCGGCGAGATGAGGGCCCGCCGCGGCGCGGCGGCTCGTCCCTGGTGGTGCTGGCCCTGCTGTGCATCGCGCTGCTCATCGGCGGTATCGCCATTGGAGTCGCCGTGGGCGGGGTCATGCCGCTGCCCTACGGCTCGGCGAGCGCCGTCACCGCATACGTTCGCGCTGAGCCGACGGCCGTGCGCATCATCGCCGTTGCGACGTTTGCGTCCGCGCTGCCATTGGCGATCTACGCGGCGACCGCCGGTGGCCGGCTGAGGCAACTCGGGGCCGGCGCGGAATCCGCCGCCGTCGCGCTGACCGGCGGCACCTTGGCCGCCGGTGCGCTCGGCATGGCCGGGCTGCTGGGTTGGACTTTGTCGATACCCGAAGTCGTTGCGAACGCGGCGGTGGTCCGGACCCTCTACCTGTTGGTGTTTCTCTCCGGCGGCCCCGGCCACATTGCGGCGTTGGGCCTGCTGGTCGGCGGAATCGCGGCGCCCGGCCTCACGCGGGCGTTGATGCCGGGACCGCTGGCGCGGATGGGCCTGGCGGCCGCCGCCCTCGCCGAATTGGCGACGGTGGTGCTGATCTGGCCGGCGCTCGGGGTCATCTTGCCGATCGCACGGGTCCTCGCGCTGACCTGGCTGATGGTGGCGGGCGTCGCCCTATCCCATGCGGCGCAGCGCGATTCGGCGGCGCAGCGCCATTCGGCGGCCGACGGCCGTCACGAGGGCGCGTCGACCTGAACGCGGTGCAGGTCGTCACCGAGTTCGATGCGCCCGCCGAACCGCGTGGCGGCCAGGGCTCGCCACTGCTCTTCCTGGCCGGGCACCAGTGCCGGCACGTAATGCGTCATGACCAACGTGCCCACTCCCGCCCGGGCCGCGGTCGTCGCCGCTTCCTCCACCGACGAGTGGTAGTCGCAGATGTCCTGCAGCCGCTGCTGCGGGATGGTGGCGACGATGTCCTTGCGAATCACGGTGTGCACCAGCGCGCCCGCGCCCGCTGCCAGTTCGTCGAGGCCCGCGCACGGGACGGTGTCGCCGGCGAGCACCGCCGAGGCGCCCTGGTAGTCGATGCGAAAGCCGATGGTCGGAGCCACCGGCCGGTGGTCGGTGGGGGCGACCCGGATGGCCACGCCGTCGCGGTCCCAGACCGCACCTTCGGTGTGCTCGTGAACATCCACCGCCGGCGGCTCATTGAGGTCGGCGTGATGGGCGATCCGGTAGCCGATGTCGTGGCGCAACGCGTTGAGCGTCGCCGCAACCGCCTCCGCGGTGCCGGGCGGTCCGATGATCGGCAGCGGCGCGGGATCCGGGGTGAAGGTGCTGATCCACCGCGTGATGAGGACGTCGCCGAGGTCGCCGATGTGATCGCTGTGCAAATGGGTGAGCAGCAGAGCAGTCAATCCGGCGGCGCCCACCCCGACCGCGACCGCGCGCTGCAATACGCCGCGACCGCAATCGACCAAGAACACCTGGCCGCCGGCCCGCACCAGGGTCGACGGCCCGGCGCGGTTCGGATCGGGGATCGGGTTTCCGGTTCCCAGCAGGGTGACCTCGATCATGGCCCCATCTTGCAAGCCCACGGCACACACAGTGTTCCAATCGGCCGATCCGCGCGGGTTTCACCATTTGGACACAATCTGTTTGCAGGTTCTCTTAGTGGCTTTTCCGCCGCGAGAGTTAGCCGTAGCCTGATGTGAAGCGGATCACAACCCGGCTGGAGGCCTCGATGCGGATAGCGGACGTCTTGCGGAACAAGGGCGCGGCGGTGGTGACCATCAACCCGGACGCGACAGTTCGCGAGCTGCTTGCGGGGCTGAGTGACCAGAACATCGGCGCCATGGTGGTGGTCGGTGACGAGGGCGTTGTCGGCATCGTGTCGGAGCGCGACGTGGTGCGCCAGCTGCACACCCACGGGGCCAGTGTGCTGTCTCGCCCGGTGTCCAAGATCATGACGTCGATGCTGGCCACCTGCAAGAAGACCGACGAGGTCGACGCAATCAGCGTGTTGATGACGAAAAACCGGGTGCGGCACGTGCCGGTGCTGGACGGCAAGAAGCTGATCGGCATCGTCAGTATCGGTGACGTGGTGAAGACCCGAATGGAAGAGCTCGAGGCCGAGCAGCAGCAGCTGCACTCCTACATCACCCAGGGCTGATTGCCCGCTGGCGCAATCGCTTCACTCCGCTCGCCGAACGTGCACTCACGGCGAAAATTTCGGCGTTTTCTCGCCGTGAGTGCACGTTCGACGGACTACCGCCAGGAGTAGTCGGCGCGCAGCCGGGCGGCCACCAGGTCGAAGAGCTCACGATCCAGGATGGCGCCCTCGCGGCGGATGCCCTCTTCGGGTACGTCGAGCACCCGGTCCAGCCGGACCCAGCTCGGCCTGCCCTCGTAGTCCCAAGAGCCAGAACCGATTCCGACCCATTCGGGGTCCGCGGCGTGGCGCTCCTGGCTGGACACCATCAACCCCAGCAGGACGCTGCGGTCCCGTCCCACGACCAGAACGGGCCGGTCCTTGCCCCGGGTGGGATCGTCCTCGTAGACCACCCATGTCCACACGATCTCGCCGGGATCGGCGCGGCCGTCCAGGCTCGGCGCGTACACCAGTTTGCGGGCCCGCTGCGCGGTCGGAAGGCTGCCGCTGGTCACCGGCCTGCCCGTGACGGGCGCGTCGGGAGGTGGCGGTGCCACCGCGGCGATGACGTTCGCGGTGATCTTGACGGCCTGCTGCAACTCGCGCAGCACGGTCTGGGAAGTCTGCACGGTCCTGACCAGGCGCGGGGCACCGGTGAAGACCAGATTTTCTGCGAACCGCTGAAACGTCTTCCACTGGGATTTGCGGGGAGACGCCATATTCGCAGCATAGACGCGAGCTGCGGGGTGCGATTGTGTCCAAGTAGGTCCGAGCGGTCCCGGATGGATACGCTGGACATACCCGCGAACCGGCCTTGAAACGGCCGCGCAGCGCCCGTCAAGCTTGCACGCACCAGGAGATTCCCATCAGCAGTTTCGCCGACAAGACCTTCACTGCGCCGGCGCAGATTCGGAACTTCTGCATCATCGCCCACATCGATCACGGCAAGTCCACGCTGGCCGACCGGATGCTCCAGCTCACCGGCGTCGTCGACGAGCGGTCGATGCGCGCCCAGTACCTGGACCGGATGGACATCGAGCGCGAACGCGGGATCACCATCAAGGCACAGAACGTGCGGCTGCCGTGGAAAGTCGGCGACACCGACTACGTGCTGCACCTGATCGACACCCCGGGCCATGTCGACTTCACCTACGAGGTGTCGCGTGCGCTGGAGGCGTGCGAGGGCGCGGTGCTGCTGGTCGACGCCGCGCAGGGCATCGAGGCGCAGACCCTGGCCAACCTCTACCTGGCGCTGGACCGCGACCTGCACATCATCCCGGTGCTGAACAAGATCGACCTGCCCGCGGCCGACCCCGACCGCTACGCGGCCGAGATCGCCCACATCATCGGCTGCGAGCCGGGCGACGTGCTGCGCGTTTCGGGGAAGACCGGAGACGGCGTCGCCGACCTGCTCGACCACGTGGTGCGCGAGGTGCCGCCCCCGCAGGGCAATGCCGACGCGCCGCTGCGGGCGATGATCTTCGACTCGGTCTACGACATCTACCGCGGCGTGGTGACCTACGTCCGGGTGGTCGACGGCAAGATCACTCCGCGCGAACGCATCGCGATGATGTCCACGGGCGCCACCCATGAACTGCTCGAGGTCGGCATTGTGTCGCCCGAACCGAAGGCCAGCGACGGCCTGGGCGTGGGGGAGGTGGGCTACCTGATCACCGGCGTCAAGGACGTCCGCCAATCCAAGGTCGGTGACACCGTTACGACGGCACGCCACGGCGCCGCCGAAGCGCTGACCGGTTACCGCGAGCCCAAGCCGATGGTCTACTCGGGTCTGTATCCGGTGGACGGTTCGGACTACCCGGTTCTGCGCGACGCCCTGGACCGCCTGCAACTCAACGACGCCGCCCTGACTTACGAGCCGGAGACGTCGGTGGCGCTGGGCTTCGGATTCCGTTGCGGCTTCTTGGGTCTGCTGCACATGGAGATCACTCGCGAGCGCCTGGAGCGCGAGTTCAACCTGGACCTGATCTCGACGTCGCCGAACGTGGTCTATCGGGTGATCAAAGAGGACAACACCGAGATCTGGGTGACAAATCCGTCGGATTGGCCGGAGGGCAAGATCCGCGAGGTCTACGAGCCGGTGGTCAAGACCACGATCATCGCGCCCAGCGAATTCATCGGCACCATCATGGAACTGTGCCAGTCGCGTCGCGGCGAGTTGGGCGGCATGGACTACCTCTCACCCGAACGGGTCGAGTTGCGCTACACGATGCCGTTGGGCGAGATCATCTTCGACTTCTTCGACTCGCTGAAGTCACGCACCCGCGGTTACGCCAGCCTCGACTACGAGGAGGCCGGGGAGCAGGAGGCGCAACTGGTCAAGGTCGACATCCTGTTGCAGGGCGAGGCGGTCGACGCGTTCAGCGCGATCGTCCACAAGGACGGGGCATCGGCCTACGGCAACAAGATGACCACCAAGCTCAAGGAGCTCATCCCGCGTCAGCAGTTCGAGGTGCCCGTCCAGGCGGCCATCGGTTCGAAAATCATTGCGCGCGAGAACATTCGCGCGATCCGCAAGGACGTGTTGTCCAAATGCTACGGCGGCGACATCACCCGTAAACGCAAGCTTCTGGAGAAGCAGAAGGAAGGCAAGAAGCGGATGAAGACCATCGGGCGGGTCGAGGTGCCGCAGGAGGCGTTCGTCGCGGCGCTTTCGGCCGACGCCGCGGGCGACAAGGGCAAGAAGTAGCCATGCGGATACCGGCGGCGACGACGGTGCTGACGGCGGTCGCCGTGTTGGCGACGGGCTGCGGCGGAGTCGTGACGGGCACGGCGAAGCCGGCGCCGAACCTGAAGCCAGGACCGCTGAGCGGCGCAACCGTCAAGCAGGTGCTTCTCGACGGCCCGACGCTGTCGCGGATGCTCAATCAGACCTTTGTGTCACGGGATCCGGCCGAATCCGGCGGACCCGAAAAGCTGTATCAGGTCGAGCGATCGATGTCCCAGCCCGGTTGCCTGGGCGTGACGGCGATGCTGCAGCAGGGCGTGTACCGGTCCGCCGACGTCCAGGATGTTGCGTCGGTGTCGTGGTGGAACAACGGCGAGCCGGCGCAGGTGATCGTGGTTGAGCAGGGAGTTGTCTCGCTCCCGTCGGCCGCCCAGGCGCAGGCGCTGTTCGCGCAGTTCTCCCAGCAGTGGCAGCAGTGCAACGGCACGACGACGTCGGAACAATCCGGTCCGATCAGCACCACGAACGTCATCAGCGACGTCCGCGTCACCGATTCGACTATCGCGGCGACCAAGACCGCGACGTCGACCCTGCCCAACATGCGGCCGCTGCGGCCCACGCCGCAGGCGCGCGCCATCGGTATCCGGTCGAACTGCCTGGTCGAGGTCCAGGTGGTGTTCTTCGGCGGCCGACGATCCTCCGATCCCGGCTCGGCTGACATCGACTCCAGCGCCATCGACGTCGCGCACGTCCTGATGGACAGAGTCAGCGCTCTGGGCTAACGCGCCACGCCTGATGGTGGCGACCCGCTTCGCCCGGCTCCGGTGATGCCGCGCTCGCGATCGCCACGCGGTACTACATCGGGGCGTTCGCGGGCTGGAACATCCCGGAGCCGTCGGCTTCCTCCTCGGCGCGGATGACGTGCACCACCGCGTTGATCAGCGCCAGGTGGGTGAAAGCCTGCGGGAAGTTGCCCAATTGGCGGCCGGTGCGCGGTTCGATCTCCTCGGCGTAGAGGTGCAACGGGCTGGCGTAGGACAGCAGCCGTTCGCATAGGCGTTTCGCGCGCCGCACCTCCCCGATCTCGACCAGCGCCGACACCAGCCAGAACGAGCAGATCGTGAAGGTGCCCTCCTCGCCGGACAGCCCGTCGTCGGTTTCCTCGACCCGGTAGCGCAGCACCAGGCCTTCCTGGGTGAGTTCGTCGGCGATCGCCAGGACGGTGTTGCGCACCCGCGGGTCATCCGGCGGCAGGAAGCGGGTCAGCACCACCAACAACAGCGACGCGTCCAGGGCGTCGCTGCCATACCGCTGGGTGAACACCCCGCGGGAGTCCACGCCGTGCTGCAGGATGTCGTTCTTGATCTCCTCGGCAATCGCCCGCCATTGCTGGGCATAGCTCTTCTCGCCCTGCCGCTCGGCCAGTTTCGCCCCGCGGTCGAGTGCCACCCAGCACATCACCTTCGACGACGTGAAGTGCTGCGGCTCCCCGCGCACCTCCCAAATCCCGCGGTCCGGCTCGCGCCAGTGCTCGATCGCCTCCTCCACCTGCTTCTTCAGCACCGGCCACAACGTCTCCGGAACTTGCTCACGCGACTTGGCGTGCAGGTAGAACGAATCCAGGATCGAGCCCCAGATGTCGTGCTGGATCTGGTCGTACGCGCCGTTGCCGATCCGCACCGGCCGGGCGTGGTCGTAGCCGGACAGGTGGTTCAGCTCTTCTTCGACGAGGCTGCGCTCCCCGCCCACGCCGTACATGACCTGCAGCGGGTGGCGCTCGTTGTTGTTGGCCCCGGAGACGTCGGCGATGAAGGCGAAGAAGTCGTCGGCCTCGCGGTCGAGCCCGAGCGTGTACAGACCCCACAGCGCGAACGTGGAATCGCGCACCCAGGCGTAGCGGTAATCCCAGTTGCGTTCGCCCTGCGGGGTTTCCGGCAGCGACGTGGTGCTGGCGGCAAGCAGCGCACCCGTGGGCGAGTAGGTCAGGCCCTTCAACGTCAGCGCGCTGCGCTGCAGGTACGCCCGCCACGGGTGGTCGGGGAAGTTGCCGATGTTGATCCACTGCCGCCAGCACTCGGTGGTCTGCCACATCTTGTCGGCGGCCTCTTGGTAGGTCTGCGGTGCCGGGTGCTTCGTCCAGCTCAGGGCGACGAACACGTCATCACCCTCTTTCATCCGGGTGCGTGCGCGCGCTTCGCGGCCTTCCAGCCCGATCCGCAGGTTGGAGGTGAGCCGCATCGTCGGGTGGGCATCGGGATCCTTCGTGGCGCGTGCGACGGCCTCGCCGTACGCGTTGGCCGAGTACTCCCAGCTGGCGCCCACGCGGTGGTAGTCGAACGCCGGCTCGCAGCTCATCATCAGTTCGACGGTGCCGCTGACGCAGCGCACGGTGCGCAGCAGGATGTGTTCGGCATCCCAGTCCATCGGGGTGCGGCGATGCGTCCGCGACCGCCGCTCCAGGTCGTGCCACGGACCCATCACCAGCGCATCGCGCACGATCAGCCACCCGGTGTGGGTCTGCCAGGTGGTTTCCATGATGAGGCTGCCGGGAAGGTAGCGGCGGGCCGACGGCACCGAGACGCCGTAGGGGCCCAGCCGGAAATGACCGGCGCTGCGGTCCAGGATCGCGCCGAACACGCTGGGGGAGTCGGGCCGGGGCACGCACATCCACTCCACCGACCCGGCCGGAGAGATCAGGCAGGTGGTTTCCCAGTCCGACAAGAACGCATAGTCGGCGATCGGCGGAAACGCGTTCCGCAGGGCCGCGCTTGGAGCAAGGGGGCCGGGCGTGCGCAGGTCGATGGACGAAGACATCGAGGCTGCCGGGGCGACTCGAAGCGCTTCTTCGGGCATGGCGTCGGCCGGTTCGTCTTCGGGCTGGGCATGCAGGACCATCTGGACATCATCGCTGCTCAGCGGTCCCGCGTCCAACGTTTCGCCGAGGTCGCGCGGCAGGCGGCTATCCGCATTGGTCTTCGGCAGCCGGCCCGAATAGGGTGAGGCGCGTGAACGCGTTCCTCAACTGGTGGGACGGCAACGAGCTGTGGCTTTCGGGTCTGCCTTTCGTACTGCAGGCCATGGTGGTGATGCCGCTCGTGCTGGTGGTGGCCTACGCCACCGCGGCGCTACTGGATAGCTTGCTCGGCAAGGGCATCGAGCTGATGCGGCGCGCCCGCCACGTCGACGAGACGCCGGGGTAGCGCCCGATGCCTCGGTCACACGTGACGCTGATTCTCGCCATCCTGGTGGCGCTGGTGCTCGTCACGTGGCTGGTGACCCATTTGTTGCACCACTAACGCGCATCGGCCGTCCGCGCGTCCCACCGTCCGGTGGCGGCAATGTCAATTCCTGTTAGGCTTCCCGCCATGCGCGCGGCGATCAGCATCTCGGGGTGCTATGCCTTCGTGCACTGTTGTCGCTGACTCCCAAACCCGTGCGCGGTCTGGTCTAGTTGCGACCTGAAGTTCTAGTTGCCTTTCCGCAGAACGGGACCCAAATCCCCAACGTTTCGCACCGGAAGGCCCTCAATGGACACAAGGACCGCATTGCGCTCGCGGCCCGTCCTCGCCCTTGCCCTGATTGCCGGCCTCATCGCCGGATGCCACGGCGGTGCCAGTGATGCCGTAGGCGGCGGTGGTCTGGACAACGCGCGCACCAGCATCACCCTGGTCGCCTACTCGGTCCCAGAACCCGGTTGGAGCAAGATAATCCCGGCGTTCAACGCCGCCGACGAGGGCAAGGGCGTGCAAGTGGTCAGCTCCTACGGAGCCTCCGGTGATCAATCTCGCGGCGTCGTCGACGGCAAGCCGGCCGACGTCGTGAACTTCTCGGTCGAGCCCGACATCACGCGACTGGTCAAGGCCGGCAAGGTCTCGAAGGACTGGAATGCCGACGCCACCAAGGGAATTCCGTTCGGCTCGGTCGTGACCCTGGTGGTGCGGAAGGGAAATCCGAAGAACATCAAGGATTGGGATGACCTGCTGCGGCCCGGCGTTGAGGTCATCACGCCCAGTCCGCTGAGCTCCGGATCGGCGAAGTGGAATCTGCTGGCGCCGTATGCGGTCAAGAGCGAAGGCGGCGCCCACGGCGACGCCGGAGTGGATTTCATCAAAAAGCTGGTGACCGAACACGTGAAGCTGCGCCCCGGATCGGGACGGGAAGCGACCGATGTCTTCGTCCAGGGCAGCGGTGACGTATTGATCAGCTACGAGAACGAGGCCATTGCCACCGAGCGGGCGGGAAAGCCGGTGGAACACATCAACTTGCCGCAGACGTTCAGGATCGACAACCCGGTGGCCGTGGTCAACACCAGCCCGCACCTGGACGCCGCCGTCGCCTTCAAGAATTTCCAATACACGGCCGCGGCCCAAAAGGTATGGGCGCAGGCCGGTTTCCGCCCGGTCGATCCGGCCGTCGCCGCCGACTTCCGCAACCAGTACCCGGTGCCGGCGAAATTGTGGACCATCGCCGACCTGGGTGGCTGGGCCACGGCGGATCCGCAGCTGTTCGACAAGAACTCCGGCAGCATCACCAAGATCTACACGAAGGCCACCGGATGACGGCCGTCACGCCGGACCCGCTGGCGGTCCGGCCCGAGCTCAGCGGTGACGTGCCACCGGGTCCGCTTGCCGGGCGCGGCCGCGGCACCACCGCCCTTCGGGTCGGCGTGGCCACGGTGTGGCTCTCGGTGATCGTGTTGCTGCCGCTGGCGGCGATCGCCTGGCAATCCGCCGGCGGCGGCTGGCACGCCTTTTGGCTCGCCGTGTCCTCGAATGCCGCGCTGGAGTCGTTTCGGGTGACGCTGACGAGCTCGGCCGGGGTCACGCTGCTCAACCTGGTCTTCGGCCTGGTGATCGCGTGGGTGCTGGTGCGTGATGACTTTCCGGGCAAGCGCCTCGTCGACGCGATCATCGATCTGCCATTCGCGCTGCCGACCATCGTGGCCAGCCTGGTGATGCTGGCGTTGTACGGCAACAACAGCCCGGTCGGTCTGCATCTGCAGCACACGTCCTGGGGTGTGGCGGTGGCGCTGGCTTTTGTCACGCTGCCGTTCGTGGTGCGCGCC
>DASTKA010000695.1:0-5363 GCA_035716165.1 Mycobacterium sp.
GATAGGTGCGCCGCTGGCCCCCGGCGGTGCCCGCGGCATAGTCCACCCAGCCCAGATTCAGATCCCTTGTCAGCACCGCGGGCTCGATGAACGCCTCCTTGGAGTCGAGCTCGGTGCCCAGCATGGCGGCGATCATGTCCAGCGTCTCGAAGTAGCCGAGGCCGTATCGTTGCGTCTCCGGGTCGAGATGCGTCACCCGCTCACGCGGCGTTTTGCCGAATCCGAGCACCTTCCACACGTCCTGTACGGGATAGGTTGTGCAGTCCAGTGTTTCGACGAGCTTGACGCTGTGGACCCGTCGGCAGGCGCCGGTGAGGAATCCGGCGACGACATTGATGAAGCCCGGCTCGAATCCCGTGCCCAGGAAGGTCGCGCGCCCCTGTTGCGCCGCCTCTTCGAGCGCCGGGAGTTCGACCGGGTGATGGGTGCCGGTCAGGAAGTCTCCCGTCGTGACGACGTTGATGCCGGACCGCAGCATCCTGAAGACCAGCTCGTAGTCGATGACGCGGGGCATGTAGTTCACACAGTCCGGCCGCAGCTCGATCAACGCGTCGACGTCGGCCGTCGCGGCCACACCGATCGGGGCGCGGCCGGCGAGCACCCCCGCGTCGCGGCCAACCTTGTCCGAGCCGAATGCGTGAACGCCGACCACATCGAAATCGTCACGGTCCAGCAGGATGCCGAGCGCTCGACTGCCGATGTTGCCGGTTGACCACTGGACTACGCGGTATGGCGCCATGGCGCCAACCGTAACCCCGGCCTAGGCGGGGCGGGTGGCGCGATAGTAGGTGAGTCGTCCAACGATGCGGTGCGGCTGCGTGGCGACCTCAGTGCAGTCGAAACCGGCCCCGCGCAGCAGGCGTGGAATCGCGCCGCCGAAGTTGCCTGCGGCGTGCTGGTTGCGCCTGATCAGCCGCGCCATCAGGCCGTGGTCGGTGGTCGTGTCGCCGCCGATGTCGACCAGGTGCAGCCTGCCGCCGGGGCGCAGGACGCGGAAGACCTCGTCCGCCGCGGCGGGTTTCGCGTCATCGGCGATGTGGTGCAGCATCATCGAAGACAGCACCCGGTCGAATCCGCCGTCGGCGTACGGTAGCCGCTCGGCGTAGCCTTGTTCGAACCGAATACCGTTCAGCCCGTGCCCTTTCCGCCGTGCCCGGTCCAGCGCGCGGGGGTCGGGGTCGCATCCGGTCACCTCCACGGCGGGATGTAACCGTTTGACCCGGGTCGTGAGATTGCCCGTGCCGCAGCCTATTTCCAGGACGCGCTGGCCTTCGGCCAGCTCCGCCTGCGCGATCAAAGTCTCATAGACCCGGTTCATGCCCAACAAGCGGCTGATCACGTCGTAGCAGGGGAGTAGCGCATCGTGGCCGGCGGCGGGCAGGTAATCATGTGGATGATGTTTGGTCACAGAGTCCATGGTGAACCGCTGCATCCTCACAGAATTGGGTGATCCTTGGTGAAAATGGGACTATCTTTGGTGTATGACGCGGCCCGCTCGGTTGGTTCGGCAGCGCGCGGGCGTGCCGATTTACGAGTACCGCACCGATCCGGAAACGCCCCCGGTGTCGGTGGTGCGCTCGGGTCCCGAGGATTTCATCGAGCGCGGTCGCCACATTCACGACTTCCCCGCGCTCTGGTACCTGCCCGCGGCTGGGCTGGTCTACGTGGCGGCCGCGGGCCAGGTGCTCGACCCCGAGCGCCTGGATCGTTGTGACGCCGGGGTGGCTGTGTTCTTCGACCCGGCCGCGCTCGGGGAGGACGCGCGATCGCCGTGGCCGGCGTGGCGGGCGCACCCGCTGCTGTTCCCATTCCTGCACGGACAGGTCGGCGGCATCCTGCGTCTCGAGGTGCCCGCGGTGCGGCGGACGGCGTGGGACGCCGCGATCGGTTCGATCGAAATGGAACTGCGCGCGCGCCAGGATGGTTATCGACATGCGACGCTGGCGCACCTGACCCTGTTGTTGATCGACCTTGCGCGGTTGGCGGGGCCGGTGGTGGCCGAGCTGCGGCGCAGCGGGGAACCGCTGCTGGCCGATGTCTTCGAGCTGATCGACCGGCGTCACGCCGGGCCGTTGTCGCTGCGCGAGGTGGCCGGCGAGCTCGGCATGACCCCGGGCCACCTGACCACGGTGGTGCGCCGCCGCACCGGACGCACTGTCGGGGAGTGGATCGCCGACCGCCGGATGACCGCGGCCCGCGTGCTGCTGGCCGAAACCGACCTGTCGGTCGCGGAGGTGGCCAGGCGGGTCGGGATATCCGATCCCGGCTATTTCAGCCGGCTGTTCGCCCGCGCGCACGGGGCCTCGCCCCGCGAATGGCGTCAGAGGGATTCGATGTCCAGCCACTGGTCAACGTCGAATCGGTCCTCGACCGCGCGGATCGTCGCGCCACCGCGACCGGGGTAGTGCGCGGGGATCATCGCGGCCTTGGCTTGCGCGGCCTCGGTGAAGATCCGCCGGCGCGTGAGCGCGGCGGCGGGCGCGTCGACGTCGAAGGCGCAGGCGTCGTCGGGCCGGCGCAGCTGCAGGGGGCTGTGAGTGAGGTCGCCGACGAAGACCGCCGGCTGCCCGGCGTCCAGCCACAGCACGGAGGAGCCCGGCGTGTGTCCGGGCGCGGGCCGCAGTCGCAGCGACGGACTGATCTGGTAGTCGTCCGACCATTGGACGAGCTGGCCCGCCGCGTCGATGGGTAGCACGCTGTCGGCGAACACGAGCCGGTCGCCGGGCTGTTCGCCCGCGGGCCCGTCGGGGGCGAAGTGGCGGTAGTCGGCGGCCGGCACCAGGTATCGGGCGTTGGGAAAGGTTGGGACCCAGGCATTGTCCTCGAGCATCGTGTTCCACCCGACGTGGTCGGAGTGGACGTGCGTGTTGACCACCACGTCCACGGCGGCGGGGTCGACCCCCGCGGACCGCAGCGCGGCCAGGAAGCCGGTGTTCAGGTGGTCCAAGGGCGGCATGTGCGGGCGCTGGCGATCGTTGCCGACACCGGTGTCCACGACGACGGTCAGCCCGTCGACTTCGATGACCCAGCTCTGGATCGCGATGTGCCACCGATCGGTAGAGGAATCGAAGAAGTCCGGCACCAGCAGGTCGGCGTTGTCCCGCCAACCGGACGGCGGCGTCCGCGGGAAAAGGCTTGTGCCCAGGTCGAATTGAAGTTCCAGTACCCGCGCCACGCTGGCGCGGCCCAACTGGAGCGGGTACATCAGGCGTTGGCGCGCAGGTAGCTGTAGACGGACGCGAAGTTGCGGTTGACGTCCTCGGGGATCGGTACCGGCCCACCAAGAGCCCTTGCACCCCAGACGATTTGGGCTGTCCGCTCGACCAGCGCGGTGATGTGCAGAACTTTGTCGGGTCGCGGTCCCACCGCCACCAGGCCATGGTTGGCGATCAGCGCGGCGCCGCGGCCCTCGAGCGCCTTCACCGCGTTGGCGCCGACGTCGGGTGTGCCCGATGCGGCATAGTCGGCGCACCGGACGTCGCCGCCGCAGTACACCGCGAACTCGTCGATGCACGCCGGGATCGGTTCGTGCGCGATGGCGAACATGGTCGCCCACACCGGATGACTGTGAATGACGCTGCCGACGTCGTCGAAGGCCCGATAGCAGGAGAGGTGCAACTGCATCTCCGACGACGGTGAGCGACCCTCGGCCGCCTGCAGCACCGAGCCGTCGGCGTCGATGAGCACCAGATCGTCGAGCTGCATGTCGCGGTAGTCCACCGACGACGGGGTGATGACGATGTTGCCGTCGGCGCGGCGCGCGGAGATGTTGCCGGCCGTCCCCTCGACCAGGCCGCGGCGCAGCATGTCCTTGGCGGCGTCCAGCACCGCGGATTCCGGGTTGTCGACGAACTTCATGGCCCTAGCACCTCCGGGTTGACGATATGGGCGGGTGGTTTGCCGGCCAGCAGCGCCTCCAGGTCATCGGCCACCATCTGCGCCTGGCGTGCCTCGGTGTTGAACGTGGCGCCGCCGATGTGCGGCGTCAGCACGACGTTGGGCATGCCCACCAGCGGGTGATCGGCCGGCAGCCATTCGCCGACGAAGTGGTCGAGCCCCGCGGCGCCCACCTTGCCCGCGGCCAGGGCGTCGACCAGGGCGTCGGTGTCGTGCAGCTGCGCGCGGGCGGTATTGAGGAAGACCACGCCGTCGCGCATCGCCGCGAATTCCCGTGCCCCGATCATGCCGACCGTGTCGTCGGTGACCGGGGCGTGCAGCGAGACCACGTCGGCCTCGCTCAGCAGCTCGTCGAGGCCGTGCCGGGCGTCGGGGTTGTACGGGTCGTACGCGATGACCCGCAGGCCCAGCCCCGACAGCCGCCACTGCGTCGCGCGGCCTACGGCACCGAGGCCCACCAGCCCGGCGGTGAGTCCCGCGATCTCGGCGGCGCGGAACCGCTGATACGGGATGCTGCCGTCGCGAAAGACGTTGCCGCTGCGCACATCCGCGTCCGCGGTCAACACATGGCGGGTGGCGGCCAGCAGCAGGGCCACCGTCATCTCGGCGACGGCATCGGCGTTGCGGGCCGGGGTGTTGAGCACCGGGATGCCGGCCGCGGTGGCCCCGGCGATGTCGACGTTGTTCGGGTCACCGCGGGTGGACGCTACGGCAATCAGGGCCCGCTGCCGTTGGTCGAACACCGGGCCGCGCACCGAATCGCTTTCCACCACCACGATTTCGGCGGATTCGCCGGTGATCCGCTCGGCCAGCTGCTCGGGGCCGTAGATGCGCAGCGGGGTCTGTTCGATCCAGGGGTCGTAGACGACGTCGGCCAGCTGTCGCAGTTTGGCGAAGCCGGGCCCCCGCAGCGGGGCCGTCACCAAGGCGCGTGGTTTAGACGTCACGAGTGCCAATGCTGGCGTACGGTGACGCCCGTGTCACGCAAAGACGTCACAATCGGCATCGACGTCGGCACCACCGCGGTCAAGGCGATAGCCGCCGACGCCGACGGCAATGTGACGGGCCGGGTGCGCCTCCCGCACGAGCTGCGCGTACCCGCGCCGGACCGGCTGGAGCACGACGCCGAGGCGGCCTGGCGGCGTGGGCCCACGGCCGCGCTGAACGAACTGATCCACCAGCCGGGCGTCGCGGCGGTGGCCGTCGCAGCGATGGTGCCGTCGATGACCGCCGTCGACCACAGCGGAACGCCCATCACGCCGGGCCTGCTCTACGGGGACGGGCGGGGCCGCACGCCCGGCGGCGACGCCCAGCCGTTGCCCGCCCTGGGCGAGGCCGCGGAGTTCTTGCGCTGGACGGCCGCGCAGGCGCCGGGCGCCGCGGGCTACTGGCCCGCGCCGGCGGTGGCCAACCACGCGCTGTCGGGACGGCCGGTGATCGACATCGCCACCGCCGCCACGGCGTTT
>DASTKA010000696.1:0-9799 GCA_035716165.1 Mycobacterium sp.
GGCCGCGGCCCACCGCGGCGGGATCGACGTTCTGATCAACAACATCGGCGGTGCCACGGTGCGCCCCGGTGGATTCGCCAGCATTTCCGACGACCAGTGGCGGGCGTCCTGGGACCTGAACCTGATGGGCGTCGTGCGACCCACCCGCGCGGCGCTGCCGGAGATCGAGCGGCGCGGTGGCGGTTCCATCGTCATCGTCAGCTCGATCAGCGCCTACGCTCCCGGCCCGAACACCTACGACTACTGCGCCGCCAAGGCAGCCGTCGCCAACTTCGCCAAGGCATTGTCAAAAGAACTGGCGCCGAAGAACATTCGCGTCAATTCGGTCAGCCCGGGCGCGGTGTCAACCGAGAAGTGGACGGAGCGGGGCGGGATGGCCGACGGGTTCGCCGCGGCCAAAGGTCAGACGGCCGACGAGGTCAGGGCGGAGTTCGCAAGCACCGCGCCGACGGGCCGGTTCACCGCTCCGGAAGAAGTCGCCGACCTCGTCGTGTTCCTGGCCAGCGACCGCACGGGAAACGTCACCGGATCCGACTACCGAATCGACGGCGGATACGTCGCCACCATCTGAATGTCGATGGCCTCGAGGCCATCGAGCGCGCAAATTCCACAAAACACCAGACACCCTGCGACCTCCCGGAATAGCCTCGATCTAGGTTTGGGCTCACCCCACTGGCCCCGCCTGCAGCGCGGCCCACCGGGGGCTGCGACACAAAAAGGAAAACGCCATGAATAAGTTGGCCGCCAGAGCCGTTCTTGCCGCCGGGTTCGCAATGGCCGTCATGGGCCTGACCGCTGGCATGGCCAGTGCAGACCCGACATTGCCCAACACCCCCCGTCCAAACCCAACCGCGCCCCAAAATCCGCACTCGGAATCAGGCCTCTGTAACCAACCCGTGATTCCGCGTGGCGCCCCGTCGCCGCCCCCTGGGTACTGCGGGTAAGGGTCGCAGGATGAACTGGACGACGTTGTTGGGCAACGCGCTCGTGCCCTTTGCGTCGGTGGTTTCGAGCGCCGCCGTCGCGATCTGGACGAAGCGCATCGACGCCAGGAACAAGGCGGAAGACCGCCGCCACGAACGTATTCTGGATTTCGAGAAGCGGGCGGCCGATGACAAGAAGGCCGTGCTGAAGTCGCTGATCTCGGCGACCATATACGTCAAACGCGCGGCCCAATACGAGGGAACCGGCACCGCCGAGGAGATCGCCAGCCAACGGCGCGCCGAGGCCATTCGAGAGCTCTACGATTTCCGCATGCGTCTGGGCCTCGACGATGGGGTAGCCGAGCTGATGGTCTACGCCGCGCCACCGGTGCGCGACATGGTGAATCTCCTACTCGACGAGTGGGATCGTCAGTTCCGCGAGCATGGCTACTCGCTGACCCAATTGGATTCGTGCAAGCGGCAATTGGCGCAGACGACGGCCTGCCCTGCCCCGCAGGAGGACGTGACCGTCTTCTACGAGGGCGAAGTCAAGTGGTCCGAGCTGAGGAAGGTGGAGACGGTCTGGCTGGACAGGCTGGGCAGAGATTCGGAGCTGGATCTCGACGCACTCGTGGATGTCTGCGACCGCACCCTGGAGGCCGCGCACAGGGACTTGCGCGGCGGATACGCGCTCGAGTTCTGACTTGGTCAGACCAGGCCCGAGGCGTCGAACACCCAGCTGGTGTCGCCCGTCGCCAAACCCTCGAAGTGGTTCGGGGGAGCGAAGGCCACCAGGCTGTTCATATCCCAATAGTCTTTCCACACAGTCACTTTGCCGTCGATGACTTTGTGGACCGTCACGAATCGCAGCACACCCTGTTCGCCGGTGGCGAACGTCCACGTCTCGGAGTGCTCGTAGAGCACGTCGGAGCCGTTGGACACCAGCACGCCGGTGTGGTTCTCGTAGCCGGCCAACTGCTCGAGACCCATCTTGAGGCGCTTGACGATGTCGTCTGGACCACGGGCCGCCAACGCCGGGACCGGCATGTCGACATAAAGGCAGTCGTCGGACAGGAAGGTCTTGATCGCTTCCCAATCGCGGCGCGAAAGGGCTTGCCACAGCCCACGCACGACCTCGTCGACCCCGATCATAGATACCTCTGTCATAGCGGCAAATAAACTCTCTTGCCGCCCCGGTGTCAATAAGTAGGGTCATACTCGCGCACGCGGGGGCCCAGGGTCACCGGCAACGACGACCACCCCCGCAGCACGCGGGTTTCGCGCCTGCTTCCGGCGCCCGCCGCCCGCACCTCGGGGAAGCGTTCGAAAAAAGTCCGCAATCCGACTTCGCCCTCGGCGCGGGCCAAGGCCGCACCCAGGCAGAAGTGCCGGCCACCGGAGAAGGCGAGATGCCTTCCCGCGTTTTCCCTTTCGATGTCGAAGCGGTGCGGGTCGGGGAACACTGATGGATCCCGGTTGGCGGCGGCCAGATACACCAGCACCAAGTCGCCGCGATGCAGCCGCCGCCCGGCTATCTCGACATCGTTGAGTGCCATCCGCGCGGTCAGCTGCACCGGTGACTCCAGCCGCAGAATCTCTTCGACGGCGTTGGGCCACGATTCAGGGCGTCGTCGCAGGGCGTCGAGTTGCTCGGGTGCGTCCAGCAGCATACGAATCCCGTTGCCGAGCAGGTTGACCGTGGTCTCGAAGCCGGCGGCCAACACCAGCCCGGCGATCGCCTGTAGTTCCTTCTCGTCGAGATAGGTTTCGGCGGAACCGCTTTCGGCGGTCTGGATCAGCTGGCTCATCAGATTGTCGCTAGGTTCCCGGCGCAACTGCTGCAGGTGCTCGGCGAGCCAGGCGCTGAAGCCGGCAATCCCGTGCTGCACGCTGCGGTATTGGCGCCATGGCAATCCGATATCAAGGCTCGGTGCGGCCAGCTCACCGAATTCCAGGACGCGCGACCGCTCCGCCTCAGGCACACCGAGGATGTCGCTGATGATCGACACCGGAAGTTGCGAGCAATACCGCCCGACGATGTCCACGACGCCCGACTCGCCGGCCAGCCGATCCAACAGCTCGGCGGCGGTCTGCTCGACGCGATCTCGCAGCGCGGCAACAGCCCTGGGGGTGAACACCGCTGAGACGGTTTTGCGGTAACGAGTGTGGTCGGGCGGCTCGACGGCCAGTAGCGATGGTGCACGCAATGGATGCAGCAGGTCGTCGCGGGCGCGGCGCTCCAGCCATCGCAACGGCGCCGGCAGATTCGATCCGAAGATCAACACGCGGAAATCATCGGACCGCAGCAGCTCATGGGCGAGAGCGTGATCGGCCGTCAAATAGGCGACGCGGCCCTTCACCAGCTTGCCCTGGGCGCGGACTTCGTCGTAGTAGCGCACCGGGTCGGCGGCCACCGCCGGATCGGCAATCAGCCGGGCTTGGACGTCGCCCCGCCGGGCTCCGAGCGTCGCGGCGCCCCGGATGAAGCCGTGCATCGCGAACCAGTGCAACCGTTCCTTCACTGGCCCCTCCCTCGATCAGGTGTCGTTTTTGAGCCTAGGCTCCGACTACCTCGGGAGTCAGCACTCGGCGACGATTTTGAAGTCGGTGTTCACCACTTTGTTGGGGTTGCTGCTGTTGATGCCATACGCGCTACCCGTGATGGTGTACGCGTCGTTGTTGAGATCCACGCGCGCGTCTCCCACCCCGCCTCGCCAGAAGCTGCCGCTGAACCCGTCGACATTGCGAATCTTGACCCACTGCGGCATCGCCCGGTATCCGCTGAGCAGCACCACCGCTTCGACTTCGCCATCGCGGTCGGGGATGTTGATGGTCCGATACATCTGGTCTTGCCGGCACGCGGCGGGACGCGTGGTATGCGTGGCACCGTCGATGGTCAGGCGGGCGGCCCGACGAGGCGTCGTCTGCGCGCTGCTACACCCCGCGACGCTGACGACGACAGCCACCAGGACCAAAGCGACTGTGAGCAAACGGTTTTGCACAGCCGACCTCCTTACTGCCGCTTCGGCATCAGCGCGGGTAGGGACTTGACGATGCTGCGTCGCACGAACTCCGGACTCAGGCCCTTGAACAAGTCAATCAAGCGAATGCTCTTGGGTACGTACCAATGCAACCGCTTCTGGTGGTGGTAGGCCTGCCACGCCGTCTCGGCCACGCTACTTGCCGGCATCAACCGCAGCATGCCCTTCTTGGGCGCGGTGGCCCGCAGTTGCTCAGCCGTCATGGGCGCGCCACCGTCGTTGGAGTGGTTGGTCGTCGTGGTGAGGATGGCGGTGTCGATCAGGCCGGGGAGCACGTCGGCGACGCGCACCCCGTGCCGCTGCCACTCCACACTCAGCGCCTCGGTCAGACCTTTGACCGCATGCTTGGTCGACGAGTAGACCGCCAGGCGGGGCATGCCGTAGGTCCCCGAGGACGATGACGTCGAGAACATCAGACTGCCCGGGGTTTTCTTGAGGTAGGGCAGCGACGCGTATGCGCCGGTGAGAACCGCCTTGAAATTCACGTCGACGACGCGCATCGCGGCGTCATAGGGCACGTCCTCGAACCAGCCGGATTCGCCGATGCCGGCGTTGTTCCACATCATGTCGAGCCCGCCACCGCTGTTGCCGGCGCAGAAATCTGCCAAGGCGCCGTCGAGGGCCGCCCTGTCGGTCACATCGACCGCGCGGGTCCACAGCCGATCGCCACCGAGTTCGTCGTTCAGCGTCGCCAACCCGCCCTCGTTGCGGTCGACGGCGCCGACGCGCCAACCCTTGGCATGGAACAGCTTTGCCCCCTCGCGGCCCATGCCGCTGCCCGCGCCGGTGATGAAAACGGATTTCACGTGCGTCAGCCCGCCTCGACCACGTCTTTGATGCGGTTCAGCGTCTTGGTCATGTCGCGGATGTTGCGGCGTTTGCGCAGGAAGCCGCCGAACAGCCAGTACACGCCGAGCCATGGCGCCGGGTTGAGCCGAAACGACTCGGTGACGTCGGTCCCCGCGCCGCTTGGCGCCAGGCGGTAGTGCCAGTTGTTGACCGCCCTGTCACCGAGAAGGACGGTAAAGCCGAATTCGCGGCCCGGTTCGCATGCGGTCACCTTGCATGTCGTCCAATACACCGGCCCCAGCTCATTGCGCTTCACATGACCGCGGAATTTCGCACCGAGGGCCGGGCCGGTCGCACCGCCCAGCCACTCGGCTTCGAAAACTTCGGGGGAAAACTTTCCGGTGTTACGGACGTCTGCGATGAGATCCCAGATCTTGGCCGCAGGCGCCGCCATATGAACAGTCGCCGAACCTTCCATGGGCTGATCCAAACACAGCTAGGCGCTGGCTCCTAGAGCGCAGGTGCGTTTCATCTTTGCGGGACGGACGCCTGGATCAGCCCGTTGATGATCTGCTTGATGCCCTGAGCCGGGTGCGAGTACCAACCGATCGGCAGACCCGAGTTGGCGCCGCACTTTGGCCAGGGCTCCACGCCCTCTTCGGCGAAAACCCGGTTGGCCACGGCGATTTGCTGCTCCCTGGACGCTGCCGCGGGATTGCCGACACCCCCGTAGCGGGCCCAGGTGCCCGGTTTGAATTGCAGCCCACCGTATTCCCCGTTGCCGGTGTTGGCCTGCCAGTTGCCACCGGATTCGCATTGTGCGATCGCATCCCAGTTGGGGGTGGTGGCGGCGTCTGCCACACCCGTCGGCGAAGTCATCGACGCTGCAACGACTCCGCCGACCACTAGGGACTTGACGAGAGGCCTGCAGAGATTTTTCATGTACAACATTTCGGCGCGTGTGGCCAAAGCGTTACCTATTCGAAAATGGCCCGAGATACGCCATCTATCTGCGGAAATCGCCTTAACGGCAGCCCGAATGGGACCGTTAGAAATTGGTGAGGAATAAATAAGCTATTGCTGGCAGTATGACTGCGTCGCTGATGACAGGGCCTGTCGGTAGAGCTTGTCGAATTGATGCGCCTGTATGACGCCGCTCCTCGCGGCGTCCAGTTGTGCCGCACATTGCGGGGAGCGCAGCAGGCCCCAGTTGGCCAAGATCTCAGTCAGCATCGTCTGGTTGAGCGCGTCGATGGCTGACCGCGAGGACGACAGGTCCGGCGCATCGGCCGGAGCGCTTGCCGGATCGAGCTTCCAGTCCGCGAACCTGCTGTATTCGATGGCCTCGGTGGCACTGATCTGGTCACCGAAAACCCGGGTGACGTAGCCGCGGTCGATGTTTTCGGCGACGGCCTCGTCGCCCAACCTGGCCAACTCCTGCTGGACCCGGGCGGGGTCTTCGATGGCGCCGTGCGTGTTCCACTTGTAGGCAGCGACCGGGTCGGCGACATGCAGCCGTTGCGCGGCGGCGTCGACCAACGGCGTGAGCGGACTCGCGGTGTCGGCCCGGGCCGGCGCCATCAGCATCGCCACGCTCGCGACCGCGACTCCACAGCGTGCGGCGATGGCCCGGCGGCGCGGGTGGACGCTGCTGTGCATGATGACGATTCTGGCGTGATGGTGGCCTCGCGTTGCCCTAGACCCTCCGACGCGATACGGGTTTACGCCCTAACGCACTCCTGCGCCTGACGGAGCCGTCAGGCGCAGGAGTGACCGAGCGTGGCGAGGCGGGGTTATCCGCCGCCGCCGGGGGTAGCGCCAAGGCTGCTTTGCAGATCGGGCTTCATGGCGTTGAGCTGGGCTCCCCAGTACTCCCAGCTGTGTGTTCCGTTGGCGTCGAAGTTGAACACGGCGTTGTGGCCGCCGGCATTGTTGTAGGCGTCCCGGAACTTCAGGTTGCTGCTGCGCACGAAGTTCTCCAGGAACTCGGCGGGCATGTTGGCCCCACCCAACTCGGACGGCGTCCCGTTACCGCAGTAGATC
This sequence comes from Mycobacterium sp., assembly GCA_035716165.1. Taxonomy (GTDB): domain Bacteria; phylum Actinomycetota; class Actinomycetes; order Mycobacteriales; family Mycobacteriaceae; genus Mycobacterium. Next base: position 6,797 of record DASTKA010000696.1, read on the forward strand.
CAGAGGCGGGTGTTGTTGGCGACCAGCTGCCCGACCTGAAGCGTCGGGTCGTTGCGCTGCCATGCCGGATCGCTCGACGGTCCCCACATGGCGTCGGGCTTGTAGCCACCGGCGTCACCCATTGCCAGGCCGATCAGTTGGGGCCCCATTCCCTGGGAGGGGTCCATCAGGGCCGACAGCGAGCCGGCGTAGATGAACTGTCCCGGGTGGTTCACGGCCAAGATCAGCGACGAGGAGCCGGACATGGAGATACCGACCGCGGCGCTGCCGTTGGACTTGACGCTCTTGTTGGACGCCAGATACCCGGGCAGTTCGCTGGTGAGGAAGGTCTCCCACTTGTACGTCGAGCAGCCCGCCTTACCGCACGCCGGACCGTACCAGTCGGCGTAGAAGCTGGACTGGCCGCCGACCGGCATGACGATCGAGAGGCCCGACTTGTAGTACCACTCGAACGCCGGGGTGTTGATGTCCCAGCCGTTGTAGTCCTCCTGGGCCCGCAAACCGTCCAGCAGATACACCGCGGGAGAGCCGCTGCCGCCGCTTTGGAATTGGACCTTGATGTTGCGGCCCATGGCGGCGGACGGCACCTGCAGGTACTCGACGGGCAAGCCCGGACGCGAAAATGCATTCGCGTTAGCCGCGCCGCCGGCAAGGCCGATCAGTCCCGGCAGCGTGACTGCCGCCGCCGTACCGACCAAAAGCCGGCGCCCCCAGGCCCGGGCCTTCTCGCTGAGATCTGTCATACCTGCCCCTTGTCGGATGTGGTCGGTGTGATTGTGGTCTCACGGGAATTTACCGTGTGAGTCCATCAAATGTCGATTGGGACGCGAACGCGTCTCCGTTTTCTATCCTTTTCCACTACACAATTGAGCCACCCGGCGCGACCGGGCGGCGACGGGCCGCGGGTACCCACTTAGCGGCGGTCAAGCCCATCGGGTAAGCAAAAGGCCAGGCAGCGGCGTCGTCCCGGGGTGTGGGTGCGCGGCGGGCCCGAGGTGCCGCAGTAGCAGAAATGGCCATAAATGACGCCCCCGACGAATTTCGCGAGATGGCCGGCGCACGGTTACACACGGCGTGTTTTGCCGGGTTTGACGCATCATCGGCGCGCCCCGGCGCCGGCGATTATTTGCGCCGCAGATACGGACGGTGGTTTTGGCGCGGACGGAATATGACTTGGATCGACCTCCGCCTGCCGGCAATTCGGGCGCCGACCGACCCGGGGCAACGGGCGAACCCAGGCGGCGGCGTCGGCCCCGTTTCCCGCGCCGTCCTTTCCATCTGGCGATTCCCAGGGCGGTGCATGACCGGGGCAGCCGGACTTGTGCCGACCGCGTAGGCTCTCTCGAAGCAAGCCGACGAAGACCACGTTATCCCGCGTCTGTTCCGGCTCTCACGAATCACCGCGCCTGCGGCTTCATGGTGCGCGTCGAGGCGGTTGAGGGCGTCGGGCGCGGGGCCGATTGGGGCATAGATTTGGACACGGTTCTTGGCCTATCAGTGACGCCGACCACCGTTGGTTGGGTCCTCGCCGAAGGACACGACGCAGACGGCACCATCCTGGATCACCAGGAGCTGGTCTTGAGCACGGGCCACGGTGTGCGTGCGGCGGGCGCCGCAGAGCAAGTAGTGGACGAGGTGGTACGGGTCGACGCGGCGGCGGCCGCGAGCGATCACCGCCTGCGTGTCATTGGAGTGACCTGGAACGACGACGCGTCCGCTCAGGCGGCGCTGGTTTTGGAGGCGTTGACCGACGCCGGATTCCAGAACGTGGTGCCGATCCGGTTTCTCGAGGCCATCGAGACCTTGGCTCAGGCCATCGCGCCCGTCATCGGTTACGAGCAGACTGCGGTCTGCATCCTCGACCATGACTGGACGACGGTGGTGATGGTCGATACGCACGGCGGGGAGACCCAGACGGCGACCAAGCACGTGCGCGGCGGCTTCGACGGCCTGACCTCTTGGCTGACCGGCATGTTCGAGCGCAACGGATGGCAGCCGGGCGGCGTTGTCGTGGTGGGCGCTCACGGCGACATCGACGGCCTTTCCTGGGAACTCGAAAAGACGCTGCCGGTACCGGTTTTCGTTCAATCGATGGCCCAGGTGACCGTCGCGCGGGGCGCGGCGCTGTCCGCGGCCCGCAGCACGGAATTCACCGACGAGCAGTTGGTGGAGCAGATCGGCGAATTCGTTCCAGCTCCCGCTCAGAAGCGGCAGTTGTCGTATTCCGGAGCCGTGACCGCGTTGGCGGCCGGTGTCATCACCTTCGTCGGCTCGGTATCACTTGCGGTGGGGATCCACGTTGGACCGGCCGGGACGTCCGCCGCGCCGAAGCACGATATACACCCGCCCACGCCCCAGATCGCTGAGGCGGTCACGGCCGTCGCGCCGCTTCCGGCAGCCCCGCAGACCAACCCGCCGGCCCCGCAGGCGATGCCGGCTGCCGGCGAACCGGTTCCGGAACCGAGCGCTCCAGAAGGGCAACCGGGCGCCGCCGGCGGACAACAGTCGGACGGCGGTAGCCGACAGCCCTACTTGACCCGGGTCCTCGAACACATACCCGTTGACACCGGCGATACGGCGGCTGATACGGCCCCGCGTGCGACGACTGACCCACAACCCTGATTTCGTCGGCGTCATCGGCCGGCGCGCTCAATCTCCTTGGGCGCGAACCGCGGAGAAAGCCACCGACACGTCATTCGCAACTTGGACCGAGCCCATCAACAGTGAGTACGGCTTGATGCCGTAATCGGACTGACGAATGGTGGATTCGACTGACATCCGCCATGAGTCCCCGAGGTCTTCTGTGTGCACCTCGACGACGTGGTCTCGGGACGCTCCGCGGATTTCGAGCGTACCGGCCAGCCGATACCCGTCGCCGAATTCTTCGATGACGTCGGCGGTATAGCGGATCTCGGGGAATCGATTGGCAGACAACGACTTCAGGGCGTTGGCACGCACCAGCGCCTTCTCGGCCCCGGACAGTCCCTTGACACCCCCGTCACC
>DASTKA010000697.1:0-2352 GCA_035716165.1 Mycobacterium sp.
CGGTTGCGTCGGGACCGAGACCTGACCACGCTGGTGTGCCCACCCGCGGTCGTGGAGATCTGGCAGCGGGAAGCGTTGATCGCTGGGGTCACGATTATGCCGGTGTCGCAAGGCCTGCTCAGCAGGCCGGATCCGGTTGGGCCTCGAGTAGAAGCGGGACAGGTGGCCCGCGCGCAAGTACTGGCGGTTGACGAGGCGCACAATTTTCTATCGGCAGACTCCAACCGGACCAGGCACGTCCGCGACTCGGTAGCCGACCATGTGCTGCTGTTCACAGCCACCCCGATCAGTCGCGGGACGCAGGATCTACTGTCGTTGGTCGGGCTGTTGGGTGCGGATAACTTCGATGACGAAACGCTTGAGGTTCTTGAGCAACTCGATCGCGGGGTGCGGATCAGTGAAGCGCTGACCGACCAGCAGCGCGACCGACTGCGCCAAGAGATACAGCGATTCACCGTGAGGCGGACGAAATCCGCCCTCAACGACCTCGTCGCGGAAGATGAAAACGCCTACCGACACCCAGAAAGTGGGCGAATCTGCCGGTACCCGACACACAAGCCGTGTGTGTATCCCACTGGGGAAACTCCATCGGACGAATTGGCGGCGGAGGAGGTCCGCGGCTGGGTCGCACAGCTACGTGGCATCGTCCCTCTCGGCCGGAAACTTCGCGTACCCGACATACTCAGAGGTGAATTCACCGACCAACAGTGGCTGGATACCAGGCTCAAGGCCGCCAGAGGTCTGGCTCGCCACCAGGTGCTTGCGGCAATGCGCTCATCGCGGGCAGCTCTGGTGGAGCACATCGCCGGCACCGCAGTCGCGCTCCGCACATACGGCCTGCCGACAGCGGCGAAGACGCAACCGACCGGCGACATGCTGCAGAGCGTGACAAGTTTCGCCCGAGAGGGGCTGCCGGTGATGGAACTCACATGTCCGCTGCCGGATTGGCTAGTCGACGAGGGAGCGTGGCATGCGGCGTGTGCCGAGGAAGCAGCTATCTACGAGCGCATACTCGACTGCTCGAGCAGGATCAGTGAAGCCCGTGAACGCGCCAAGGCCGACCTGCTAGAGCGGCTGGCGATCGAGCACCGGCTGGTGCTGGCCTTTGACCGGCACCCGATCACTCTGGCCGCAATCCGAGACCCAATGCGCGATTCTGCCGTGGAAGTCCTCATCGCGACCGGGGGTACCTCTAAGGCGCGACGGCGCGTCGAGTATCTGTTCGCACGTGACTCGCAAGCGCACGCGATCGCGTTGTGTTCCGACGCGCTGAACGAGGGCTTGAATCTGCAGGGCGCAGCGACGCTGGTGCATCTCGACCTGCCCACAACATTGCGGGTGGCTGAACAGCGGGTTGGCCGCGTCGACCGTATGGACAGCCCACATGACCGCATCACTGTTTGGTGGCCCGACGATGGCAAATCGTTCGCCACCCGCGAGATCGAGTTGCTGCTCGACCGGCGTGCGGCCAGTGAGAAGCTGCTCGGATCGAACCTACCAATGCCGAGGTTCACCAGCCGTCAAGAAGACACCGTGGTTCCAGTCGAACAGCACATTCGGGAACTCGACCGGCCGGACATGACCTGGGATGGGATCCATGACGCCCTTGATCCCGTTCGGCGCCTGGTAACTGGGGAAGATGCTCTCATCTCTCCGGAGGTATATGCCGAATACCGGGAAATTCGGCAGCGGGTCATGGCACGCGTAGCGCCGGTGGCGGCCAATGCGCCGTGGGCGTTTTTCGCACTGTCCGGCCCGCGGCACGGCGCGCCGCGTTGGCTGATGCTCGAAGACACCCCACCGCAGGCCATCGTTGGTGTGGAGGCGGTAGCGGGACGGTTGCGTGCGCACTTGCAAGAAGACCCACGAAACGTCGCGTTCGATGAGAAATGTGAGCTGTGGCTGGACCAGTTTCTCAGGATTGCTGCGCGAGCGGAGACGAGACTCTTGCCTAAGAGAATGCAGCGCGCATTGGAACAGATGGCCGACATGACTGCAGCATGGGGGGAGCAGGCGTGGCGCCAGGGCGAGTTCGAAATAGCCGAGCAGTGGTCACGCTTGGCGAGGATCGCCCGCCTCCAATCTGACGATGATGACCAATTGGACCCCTACCTCGTCGGTGAAGTGTGGTGGGATCTGGTACGGCCGCTCTTCGCCCGAGTTCGCCGGACTCGTCACCGACGGCGCTACATGCGACTGCGCGACCTTGATACCTTGCTCCTCGAACAGCCGTTCGCCCTATCAGCACTGCATGATCGCCTGCGGCGCGTTTCGGTTATCGAACCGGTTGACAAGCGTGTCAACGCAGCCATTATCGGCGTGCCTCAATGACAGGGCATCGGCGGGATCCCC
>DASTKA010000698.1:0-5502 GCA_035716165.1 Mycobacterium sp.
GCGGCGGTGAAGGCGGCGACGGTCATCCGGATTGCGATATCGCACTACATCGTGCGAAGCGATGACGCCGACCAATTTTTGGCGCAGTTGCGGCACGCGGTCGGGATCAAGGGCGGCTAGTCGAACAAGGACACCACGCAACGCTACCTATCGGCGGCAGCCGCTGACTCCCCGCGGTTGAAACCGAATCGCCAACCACTGACAGTCGCTGGCAGCAGCGTTTTTCACGGTGTTCCCCTGGTCAGCGCTGTTTCTCGTTGCGGGGCAAGGGGTTCGGGGTCTCACGGGACCGAAGTGGTGTTCGGTTTTGAAAACCGGTGAGCCCGCCCACTCACCACGGGGGAAGACGGCCCTACGGGCGGGCTGCCGGGGTCCGCGGCCTAGTGCCGGTGCGTTTTGGCCGGTCGATCGTTATTCTGCCGGGCCCGGTTGTCGACCCCACTGAAGCGGCGGTGACCCAGCACGAGCCGGATCGCGTAGCAAAAAGCGCTGCCGCTGAACATTGCAGCGGTGAGTAGAAACCAGCGGCCTAGAAAAACCTCCTGGGTTTGTCCTGTGGCGGCGACATAGGTACCTGCGCCTTGCTTCATGATGCCGGGAAAGAACATAAGCAGCGACAGGCCGGATCCTAACGTCGGGATGCGCACGTAATTGAGCACCGGGACACGGAGTTGGCCGCTGGATCGACGTCGCCGCCGCCTGGTCGCGATGCCCAGGAGCCGGTCGGCGAGTGCATAGAGGGGGAACAACACAAGATCGTGGAAGATGATGGCCGCGGCGAGCCAGACCGCGATGGATTGCCACCACGCCTGCGGGTTCCACAGGGTCGCTGGTTTGAAGGTGAACGCGATGTAGCCGACTAGCGCTACGCCGGCGACCATGGCCAGCAGGTGCAGCGGGTGCGAGCCGTAGAACCTGCGCAACCGCGTCGAGAGCGCAGACATGTCAACCGCCTTGGAAGTCAACGGAACTGACCCACTTTGTGTTGTGCACGCCGGGCAGCGCCGGCACAATGATCCGCGCGGGGTAGCCATGATCAGACGACAGGTCGACGCCGTTTACGCGCAGCGCCAACAGCGCCTCGGGGTTGAGAACCTGGTTTGCCTGCAAGACGGCGCGGCTGTAATCGCCGATTCTGTAGTCCGCGACTTTCTGCAGCGATTGCACCCGGGCCGAGCGTGGCGCTGGCACACCGGCCGCGCCGGCCAGGTCGGCTAGGCGCACCCCGCTCCAGGTCTGGACCGTCGACCAGCCTTGGACGCAGCCCATCGGCAGCCGTGTGGTGTGCTGTGGCATCGCGGCCAGTGCAGCACGGTCGAGCACCACGGGCATGGGTCCGCCGGTTAGCGTGAGCCGCCACGCGGCACCGACCGCCGCGGGGTCGATCCCTGCGGCAGCAGCAGTCTTGTTGACCGGAAAGTCGTTGGCGCCGTTGGCGTGCGTCCGCCCGTGCGGCAGAAACAGCGCGGTCTGTCGGGCGACCCCGCCGATGGTTTGCCCTGCGGTCAGCGCGGCCACTCCCAGCGCGCCGGCACCGACCAGTGCCAGCGCACCGCGGCGGCTCAACGTGGCCGCCGCCGGGGCGTCGGCGACCAATCCGTCCGGATCGCGCGGCTCGGGCAGGGTATCGGCGCGGCCGGTGCGCAATACCTTTCGCATCGACATCGACCGAAGCCCGCGTACCATCTTCGGAATCTTGAGTGTGATGTGGATCAGGAAACCTGCGATGAACACCCACGCTCCGAAGTAGTGCGCGGTGTGCAAGGGAAAACTGAAGAGAAAGTCGTACTGGATGAACAGCAGCCCGGTGGTGATCTCGAAGAGAATTCCGCCAACCAACATTGTCAGCGAAACTCTCTCCAGCACTTGGGCTATCGAGCGGGCCGGAGGCCAGGCGAACAATCGCGGGATTACCGACCACAGCTTGGCGATCACCACCGGCACCAGCACCATGCCGAGCCCAACATGCACACCCTGAGTCAGCCGATACAGCCATGTCAGACGAGACGGCCATTCGAACGTCGGCAGCTTCAGCAAGCCCACATCGGCGGGCATGGCCTGCCCCAACTGCGGCGCATAGGCGATATACGACAAGAGCCCGGTGATGATGACGATCGGCAACCCGATCAGCAACACGACCCCGAAGACCGACGTGAGCCAAGGACCGCGCAGCGGACTTCGCCAGCGACGCCGCAGCCTCACACCGGGTACGCCATGGCGATCCAGGCCGCGCCACAGCCGAGCCGGAAAGCCGTATCCGCCAGCGTCATTGGGTATATCAGGCTCGCCTGGTCTGTTGATTTCCGGATCGCCCGACGCCATCAGCCAGACCTCCGCAAGATGATCGGCCAGTGCATCGACACAATCCCGATGTCGACGCTGCCGACTTGGCCAACAGAGCCCAGATGCCTAACGCAATCCCCGTTGTCGTGCATTGTCGTCACTTAAAACCACCTGAGGTTTCGTCGTAGGTGCCCGAGCCATTTCAGCCCCGACACGGCCCGATTCACCTTTCGTCTAAAACGTGCGGAGCAGCGCAGTTCGACCCTTCATGTGCAGCTTCTCGATCGTCGAACCGCGCAGCTCGGCAATTCGCCGACTCATCTTGTCGCCCAACGTATTCAAATCGCCGTCGCTCATCTCCCCCGGCGGTGGGCATAGATCACGCTCCTCCTCGGCGGCGTGGGCGTCCAAAACCGTCACGAACGATTCCCATTCGTCTTGATACCCGGGCGCCTCGGGCGCCGTCCTCAAGACAACGGCCAGTTGATCGAAGACCTGCCGATGCTCCGCGTGCGCGATCGCCACCAGTTTGCTTGCCGCCTGCACCGCCGGATAGAACAATTCATCCTCGATCCGCATATGGATGTCCAACTCCACCAGCAGGTCGTCAAGGGAGTCCCGACGCTCGTCCGAGGTGGGTGGCAGCGCCGTGATCTTCTTGCACAGCCCGCGCAGCGTGTCGTGGTGTTCAAACAACACATCAAAGCCATTCATCGCGACATCCCCTGAGAACCGCGGACCTCCACCATCCCGTCGCGGATTCGGGTCGGGTAACTCGGCAGCGGTGCCGTGGCCGGTCCCTTCAGAACATCACCAGACTGACATTCGAATCGTGAACCATGCCAAGGGCATACGACCCGGCCACGATCCACCCAACCGTCCACCATCGGCGCGGCCAAATGAGGACAGTACTCGCCGATAGCCAGGACATTGTCGCCGTCGCGATGCAAGACCACGCCGACCCCGTCGACCTCCACCCGCTGTGGTTGGCCATTCAGCGCCGTCAGTGGCAATACCGGTGTCCAGGCCTCGACCCCCAGTCGGGGACCCGAGCGATCGACGCCAACACCAGACCCGTACACCAGCCCACCACCCAAGTAGCTGCTTCCCATGGTGAGGCCGTAACCCAGTGCAGTTCCGGTCATTCCACGAAGATGGCGGCCGCGCCGACGGTCCCACCATGACACTGCATACAGCGCGGTCGCGACGACGTTCAACAGACCATGCACGATCCCAACCCGGCGAGACTCTTCATGGGTGTGCTGCCAGTCTGTTGCGCCGGTCGCCGCGGCGCCCAGACTTCCGATGATCCCTACGCCAAGCGCAAGCCTCGACGCATCGCGCAAGGCGGTGCTATGGCCAGGTAGGACGCTGGCGGCGTCCAGCGTCAGCGCCGTGGCCACTGCGCCGGTGGGAAGGGCCGTCAACGCCGGATGCAGCGGATGACCCAACCAGGTTCCGTGCAGAAGGTTGCTAACGAACTCTCGACGGCGACCAAACGCCGCGAAGATCAAAGTCAGGGTGTGCTCAAGCCGGTAACTCGGTCGATCCAGCCAACCCTGGCGCCCGAGAATGGCTATTGCTGAAGGTCGGTACTTCCGTGTGCGTTGCGGTGCGGAACGCGATTGATTAACCACGGCAGTCCTCCACAGGTCCTCCGTGTCGAAACGTCAAACTGTCACGGCTGGTTGCTGAACCGCATTGGGGCAAGGCCGTCGATATTTGGCCCGAACGCGAGTCGCCTCGTTGCCCGCGTCCCCCCTACGGACACGGGTTGTCGGCGGCATTGGTTCAAACCGCCAAGAATCCGGCAAAGCCACCTGTTGTCACCGTCGAACTGACGGGCGAGATGAACCTGGACCATCAGGCGTATCGCCGGTCGATGGAGATTCTCCTGACCTAATCGAACAACACCGCGGCATTAAGGAATCCGGTCGGATCCAGCGCGGCTTTGACCGTGCGCATCGCGGCGATGTCGGCGGGCTCGCGGGACATGGCGAGATAGGGCCGTTTGCGGCTGCCGACGCCGTGTTCGGAGCTGACGTTGCCGCCGGAGCGCGCGATGAGGTCCATCATCGGCTCGTACAGCGCCCGCTCCCGGTCGGCCGGGCAACGCAACACGTTCAGGTGCAGGTTGCCCTCGCCGATGTGACCGAACAGCACCGGCAGCGCGTTGGGGGCGTGCGTGCGGACCAAATCGATTGCGTGCCTTTCGAATTCGCTGATCGCCGACAGCGGCAGCGAGACGTCGAACTTCAGCGGCGGTCCGTACACGCCGAGCACGTCCGCCAGCGATTCGCGAAGCTGCCATAACCGTTGCTGCGCAGCGAGATCCACGCCGACCGCCGGTTCGCCGCACATCGGCACGTCGTCGAGCAACCCGGCCAGCCGCTCGGTCTGGTCGTGATCGGCGGCCAATTCCACCAGCAGCAGCCAGTCGCCGGCGACCGGGGCGCCCACGCCGCTGTGCTCCCGGGTCAGCGCGGCGGCCCGGCCCGAGATCAATTCCAGGGCCGCGATGCCGTCCACGTCGCGGAAGGCGCGCCCGGCGGCCACCAGCGCGTCGAGGTCGTCGAAACCGCAAATCGCCGTCACCCGGTGCGTCGGGGTGGCGTGCAGCCGCAGGTCCAGCTCGGTGATGACGCCCAGCGTGCCCTCGGCGCCCACGAACAGCGCCGGCAGGTCGTAGCCGGTGTTGTCCCGGCGCACCCGGCTGTGCCGGCGCAGCAGCGTGCCGTCGGGCCGCGCCACCTGCACGCCGACCACCTGCTCGCCCATGTTGCCGTAGCGGACCGTGCGCAGGCCGCCTGCGTTCGTCGACGCCATGCCGCCGACGGTCGCGGTGTCGCGGGCGGCCAGATCCACGCCGAACACCAAACCGGCTGCGGCCGCGGCCCGTTGCACCGCGGCCAGGGTGGCCCCGGCGCCGGCCTCGATGCGGCGTTCGACGGTGTCGACCTCACCGACGGCGCGCAGCCGCTCCGTGGACAACAACACGTCGTCGTGCTCGGGGACGGTACCGGCCACCAGCGAGGTCCGGCCGCCCTGCACCGTCACGTGCGCGCCGGCGTCCCGGCACACCCGTAGCACCTCGGCGACCTGCTCGGCCGTGCCCGGCCGCACCAGCGCGCTCGCCTTGCCCCGATAGCGGCCGGTGTGGTCGACGCTGTGCGCCGCCAGCACGTCGGGGTCGGTGACGACGTGATTCGATCCGACCAG
>DASTKA010000699.1:0-2064 GCA_035716165.1 Mycobacterium sp.
GCGCATCAGCCGGCCTCCAAATCGGATTTCGTGTCCGATGGGCCCTCGGCCACGCATTTCTGCACGAATTCGAGAACTGTCGAGTGGTAGGCCGGGGCGGCGTGGCCGAGGCTGATGTTGTGCCCGGCGCCCGGTTGTCGATGCACGACGAACTGCGGTGCCCCGGAGAACAGGTCGCCGACCTCGGTCACCGCCGCATCGTCGGTCTGCCAGACCTTTTCGTGCTCGGCGATGCTGAAGTGCACGGGCACGCGCACGGCCGGCGCCAGCTCCGGAAAAGTCTTTCGCGCCCAGTCCGACACCATCTGGTCCTCGTAAGCCGGGGCCGAGGGCGAAACCGTGGCGCCACCGAGCACCTCGGGCGGATAGACCTCCTCTGGGCTCCACAGCAATTCGCGCATGCCCGACGGGCGGCGTTCGCGGGTGGCCGTTTTCAGTATTTCCCTGGCCGCGGGGTGGTAGTGCCGTCCCGTGCCCGCGAGTTCGATGCCGAGCAGGTCGGCACCTCGCGGGTCGGCGGCCATCCGTATCGTCAGCTCGCAGCCGCCCGAATGGCCCCATACGAATACGCCTGCGCCACGCGGTCGTTCGCCGAGGATGCGATCGACAGCGCCGTAAGCCAGGTTGACGCGCTGCTCGCCGGCGACCATCGCTTCGGGATAGGGTGCCGAGCTGCCGTAGCCGGGCCGGTCGAGGGCCACCAGGGTGAATCCTGCTGCGGTGCCCGTCCGTAACAGCGAGTACGACGGGTGGCCGGGGCAGTCGAAATACATCGCGGTGGTGCCGCCGCCGTGGATCGCCACGATCACGGCTTTCGGATCGTCCGATTCGGCGACGATTGCCGACATCGGTACCCCGTCGACGATGACGAGCCGGGGGCGGGGAGCTGTACTCATGTGTCGGCCCGCAGCAGGATCACGCCGCTGGGCGTGAGTCCGCCGCTGCTGACGACGCCGACGCGGGCGTCGGCGACTTGGCGGTCACCGGCCTCGCCGCGCAGCTGTGTGACGGCCTCATGCAGCAGGCCCATGCCGTGGGTGCGGCCGTGCGAAAGCTGACCGCCGTGAGTGTTGAGCGGCAGCTGCCCGTCGCGCGCGATGTTCTTGCCGCCGTCCAGGAATTCCTTGGCCTCACCGATCCCGCAGAATCCCAGCGCCTCGATCCACGACAGGCAGTTCATGGTGAACCCGTCATACAGCTCGGCGACGTCGACGTCCGCCGGCCGTAGCGAGGTACGCGTCCACACGTGCGCCGCCTGGCCCAGCACCTGCGGCTCGTGCGTGAGAGTGCTTTGGTCCCAGTCGATTCGCTCGATGATCTGCGTTCCCACCGCTTCCACCAGCACGGGCGGCTTGGCCAGGTCGCGGGCGGCGTCGACGGCCGAGACGATGACGGCGATGGCGCCGTCGCAGGGCACGTCGCAGTCGTAGAGACCGAACGGCGTCGTGATGGGCCGCGCGTTGAGGTAGTCGTCCATCGTCATCGGCGACCGGTAGATGGCGGTCGGGTTGAGTTCGGCGTTGGCGCGCTGGTTCAGCGCGATCCAGCCCAGCGTTTCTTTCGTGGTGCCGTAACGGTGAAAGTGCCGCTGCGCGTTCATCGCCAGGGTGTGTGCCGCCGACGTGGCGCCGAATGGCATCTGCCAGCCGGACATTCGGCCCATCGACGGGGCGATCTTGCCCTGCTTCATGAGCTCGCCATGGGTGGCTTCCCACACCGTCCGGAAGCACAGCACGTGCCGCGCCAGCCCGCCTGCCACCGCCAGCATCGCGGCGATCACCGACCCGCCAGGCCCGAACGTGTCGATGCCGCCGTTGTACCAGGTCGGCCGGATGCCCAACGCGGCCTCAAGGGCGGTGGTGCCACCCTCGCCCATTCCCGACACGGTGATCGCGCCGGGGTAGGTGGACAGGCCGTCGATGTCGCTCGTGACATGGCCAAGCCGCCGGTGTTCGTGGAGGCGGTCGGCACCCCGATCGTCGAGCGACTCGACTGGGACCAGAGCACGCTGACCCACGAGCCGCAGGTGCTGGGGCAGGCGGCGCATGTCTGGACGCGCACCTC
>DASTKA010000700.1:0-2317 GCA_035716165.1 Mycobacterium sp.
TGCGGCTGCAGCCGGACTCCGAGCATCCGCATGGCCTGCCGGATCGCGAGTTCGACGCGCTGTTCACCCGCGACAAGCCGGTCATCTTCGCTTACCACGGCTATCCCTGGCTGATCCATCGGCTGACCTACAGCCGCTCCAACCACGCCCACCTGCACGTCCGCGGTTTCAAGGAGCGCGGCACCACGACCACGCCCTTCGACATGGTGATGCTCAACGATCTGGACCGTTTCCACCTGGTCATCGACGTGATCGACCGGGTGGACGGGTTGGCCAGTCGCGCCGCCATGCTGCGACAGCGCATGGTCGACGCCCGCCTCGCCGCGCGGATGTACACGCGTGAGCACGGCGAGGACGACCCGAAGATCGCCGGCTGGACCTGGGAGTCGAGCGAGCAGAACGAACGCAGTGAGTGATGGGAGTGAGACGACCCATTGACCTGGGAGTGATCTGACGACCTGTCGGGCCGTCGGGCGCCGGTAAACTGGTCGGATGCTCGACGCCACCGGGACAGCCGACATCGACCCTCTGGCGTCCCACGGCTCGGCGCTCCATAGGTTCCGGATCCACCTCGACATCGCGGTCGTCGTGGTGGTGTTGGTGCTGACCAATCTGATCGCGCACTTCACGACGCCGTGGGCGAGCATCGCCACCGTCCCCGCCGCGGCGGTCGGACTGGTCATCCTGATGCGCTGGCGGGGCCTGGGCTGGGCGGACCTCGGCCTGGGCCGCGAGCACTGGAAGCCCGGCATGGGCTACGCGGTGGCCGCCGTGGCCGTCGTCGCGTCGGTGGTTGCGGTGGGCGTGCTGCTGCCGGAGACCCGACCACTGTTCATGAACAACCGCTACGCCACGATTTCCGGGGCGATGATCGCCTCGATGGTCGTCATCCCGCTGCAGACCGTCATCCCCGAGGAACTGGCGTTCCGGGGTGTCCTGCATGGCGCGCTCAACCGGGCCTGGGGCTTTCGCGGAGTCGCGTTGGCGGGTTCGCTGCTGTTCGGGCTGTGGCACGTCGCGACGTCATTCGGGTTGACCAGCAGCAACGTCGGCTTCACCCGGCTGTTCGGCGGCGGGATCGTGGGAATGATGGCGGGGGTGACGGGAGCCGTGCTGGCCACCGGAGCCGCCGGATTCGTTTTCAGCTGGCTGCGCCGGCGCAGCGGCAGCCTGATCGCGCCGATCGCGCTGCACTGGTCTTTGAACGGGCTTGGCGCGCTGGCCGCCGCGCTGGTGTGGCACCTGTCCACCTGACGCCCATCACACCAGCAGCACGGCCGCACCGGCGATGCGGCCGGCGCTCAAATCCGCCAGCGCCCGATCGGCTTGTCCCAGCGGATATTCCGGCGCCGTCACCTCGATGTGGTGCTCACCCGCAAAGCCGAGGAAGGCCCGTGCGTCGGCCCGGGTGTTCGACGTGACCGATCGGACCTGCCGTTCCTGGAACAGGTGACGTTGATAGTTCAGGGTCGGGACATCGGACAGGTGGATTCCGGCGATCGCCAAGGTCCCGCCGCGGTCCAGCGCTTCCAGCGCGGGCAACACCAGATCACCCACCGGCGCGAACAAGATCGCGGCATCGAGCCGCACTGGTGGCGGATCTGCGGCGCCCTGCGCCGACGCGGCGCCGAGTTCCAACGCCAGTTCTTGTGCGCGGGATCCGCGGGTCATCACATGCACCTCGGCGCCTTGCGCCAATGCCACCTGCGCGGTGATGTGGGCGCTGCCGCCGAAGCCGTAGAGGCCGAGGCGCCCACCGGGTGGCACCTCGGCGCGCAGCAGCGAGCGGTAGCCGATGATGCCCGCGCATAGCAACGGCGCCAACTCCCTGTCGCTGTAACCGCTGGGCAGCGGATGCGCGAAAGCGGCCGGGACCGTGGCGAATTCGGCGTACCCGCCGTCGGCGTCCCAGCCGGTGTAACGGGAGTGGGGGCACAGGTTCTCGTCGCCGCGAAGGCAAAATTTGCAGACACCGCAGGTGTGGCGCAGCCAGGCGATGCCTACCCGGTCCCCCACCCTGAAGTCATCGCCGGCCTCGGAACCCAGCTCGATGACCTCACCGACCACCTCGTGACCGGGAATGACCCGCTCGCGGTGAACGGGCAGATCGCCCTCGGTGACGTGTAGATCGGTACGGCAGACGCCACACGCGCGGACCGCCACCAGAAGCTCGGACGGTCCCGGGCGTGGGACGTCGGCGGTGACTTGCTCCAGCGGGCCGGTACTCATCGGCCCGGGTTGACGCACGCGCCAGGCGCGCATTGCCGTGGTGGTCACCGGTGCAGGCATGCATCCATACTGCCGCTAACCACCACGG
>DASTKA010000701.1:0-4939 GCA_035716165.1 Mycobacterium sp.
GCTCATAGTCATCGCCTACTCATCGTCTAAGCCAAATGAATTCGGTGACGGCGCTGCCCGCTTCTTGAGCCTTCGTCTCGTACTTGGTGGTCGGGCGCACGATCGAGATCGCCAGCGCACCGTCGGGATCGGCCGGCCGCAGCCGGGGTTCGCCCGCGCCGACTTCGGCGATGTGTTCGGCGTAGCCGGCGTGGTCCGTCGCAACATGCAGGACACCACCGGGGAGTAGCCGGTCGGCTATCAGGCCAATCGTGCCTGGCTGCAGGAACCTGCGTTTGTGGTGCCGCGCCTTCGGCCACGGATCGGGAAAGAAGACGCGGACCCCGGTCAGCGAGCTCGGCGCGATGAGGCGTTGCAGGACGTCGACGGCGTTGCCGCGGATCAGCCGGATGTTGTTCAGTTTGTCGCGGTCGATCGCGCACAGCAGCTGCGCCAGCCCGCGGCGGTAGACCTCCACCGCGACGACATCGACGCCGGGTTCCTCCTTCGCCATCGCGAGGGTGGATGTGCCGCTGCCGCAACCGATTTCGAGCACCACCGGCGCCTGGCGGCCGAACCACGCGCGGGTGTCCAGCGGGGGTTCGGGGGTTTCGGATTGTTCGCCCGCGGCGCCGATCGACAGACCGAGTTCAGCCCAGCGGCGCTCCCAGGTCTGGCGCTGGGAATCGGAAAGGGCCGCTCGTCGCGCACGGAACGCCGTGGCCGGGAGGTAGCGCTGCTCGGGACGACCCGGGTCGGGGGTGGGCGTGTCGGCAGACATCGCCACCCCGCGCTGCGCATGCATTTGTCCATGGTGGCCTATAAACCTGGGATGTAGCCGCCCCTGGTCCGGATTGATACCCAACAGTTGCCTTCACCTGGTAACTCATTAACGGTGGCTCGCTTCTTGGTCGCTCGGGTGCCACCATTCGGTGGGACCGCCCGGCTTCGGCGCTGCACCCAGTAGCGGCGAGGCCGGCGGGGCGAGAAGGTCATCGGGACCGAAACAGGCGGGATATGACGGGACAAGGACACCGGACGTTCGTCGACGAGCTGGCGCGGTTTGCCGCCGGCCACGTCGACCCGCGCGTGACGGCGATCGCGCAGCGGGCCGCCGCGCCCCTGCGCGTGGCCGTGCGCGGCCGTCGGGGCGTCGGCTGCCGCACCGTGCGACGCGCGCTGGACGGCGCGGGACGGTCGTCAGGCATCGAGGTGGAAATCCCGCCGGTCGAGCGCGGTGCCGACGCGACGGTGTACGTGATCACCGAGGTGGTCAAGCCCGAGGACACCGAGGCGATCGCGACCGCCGGGCATCCTGTGCTCGCGGTGCTGAACAAGGCCGATCTGGCGGGCTCGCTGTCCGGCCGGGGCGGCGACGGACCCATCGCGGCGGCGCGCGCGAGATGCACGGAGCTGTCGGCGCTGATCGGTGTCCCCATGGAGCCGATGACCGGCCTGCTTGCGGTCGCCGCGCTCGACGACCTGGACAGCACGCTGTGGACCGCGCTGTCCACGCTGGCCGCTCATCCCGGCGCCTCGGCCTGCTTCGACGGCTCCTTCGCCCGATTCCTGACCGCCGACGCGCCGGTGCCGACCGAGGTGCGGCGGCGCTTGCTGGAGACCCTCGACCTGTTCGGCACCGCGCTGGCGGTCGCCGCGTTCCGGCAGGGCCGGACCCCGGCCCAGGTGCTGACACTGCTGCACCGGATGAGCGGCGTCGACGGCGTCATGGCCAGGATCGGCGCGCTGGGGGCCGAGGCGCGCTACCAGCGGGTGCTGGACGCCGTCGCCGAACTCGAGGCGTTGGCGGTCGGGGGCGGCAGGCTCGGGGAGCGCATCAGCGGGTTCCTGTCCCGCGACGCCACCGTCGTCGCCCGCATGGCGGCCGCCGTGGACCTGGCCGAGGCGGCCGGGCTGGACCCGGGGGATCGCCGGCCACGCGACGCGCATCGCGATCCGTCGGCGCACCTGCCTCGTGCCGTGCGCTGGCAGCGCTACAGCCGCGCGTCGGCCAGCGAACTGCACCGCGCCTGCGGCGCCGACATCGCCCGGGGATCGCTGCGGTTGTGGTCGCAGGCCTGTGCTTCGCTGCCGGGGGATTCCTGGTGAGCGGCGACGATCCCGTCGCCGCGGTGGACGCGCTGGTGGCGGAGGCCGGCCCGGGTCTGGATCCGCCGACGATCCAGCGCTGTGACGTGGTGCTGGTGACCGGCCCCTGGATGGCAGGCGTCAGCGCGGTGGCCGAGGCGCTGCGCGACCGGTTGCCGCAGCACAAGTTCGTCGAGTCGGCGGACCTCGGACCCGGCGAGGCGCCCATCGCGGTGGTGTTCGTGGTGTCCGCGGCGGCGAACCTGACGCCGTCGGACTGCGCACTGCTGGACGCCGCGACCGAGCACACCGATGCCGTCGTCGGCGTGGTGTCCAAGATCGACGTGCATCTGAACTGGCGAGAGATCGTCGCGGCCAACCGCGACTCGTTAAGCGCACACGCGCCCCGCTACGGCCGGGCGCCCTGGGTGGGCGCGGCGGCGCTGCCCGACCTGGGTGACCCAGACGTCGACGACCTCGTCGAAGCCGTTTCGGCGCAACTCGACGACCCCGATCTCGCACGACGAAACAGGTTGCGGGCGTGGGAATCCCGGTTACAGACGGTGGCGCGGCGATTTGACCGTGAGGTCGAGGGGGCCGGCCGGCGGACCCGGGTGGAGGCGCTGCGCGAAGAGCGCAGCACCGCCCTGCAGGAGCGGCGCCAGGCCAAAAGCGAGCGCACCATCACGCTGCGCGGTCAGATCCAGCAGGCCCGGGTCGCGCTGTCGCACTCCGCGCGTAACCGGTGCGCGTCGGTGCGCACCGAGCTGCAGGAACATGCGGCGGGTTTGTCCCGTCGCGATATGCCCTCCTTCGAGGAGCACACCCGCGAGCGGCTCGATGGGGTGGTCGCCGAGGTCAGCGCAGGCACCGATGCCCAACTGGCCGAGGTCGCGCAGGTCGTGGACGTGCCGATGGAGCTGCCGCCGCTCGAGCAGCTGCCGGAGGTCACCGTCTCGCCTCCTCCGCTGAAATCACGCCGGCAGGAAACCTGGCTGATGATCCTGCTGGGCGTCGGGTTCGGACTCGGGGTGGCGCTGACGTTGAGCCGGTTGATGAGCGGCCTGGCCTCGCGGCTGAACCCCGTGCTGGCCGTGGTGGCGGCGCTGGCGTGCGTGGCGATCTCGGTGGCGCTCACCTTCATGGTGATCAACATCCGCGCGCTGCTGCACGACCGGGCGCTGCTGGACCGGTGGGCGGGCGATGTGACGGCCTCGCTGCAGTCGGTCGTCGAGGAGCTGGTCGCCACCCGCGTGCTGGTCGCCGAGTCGGTGTTGAGCAAAGCGCTGCTGGCCCAGGACGAGGCCGAGAACGCGCAGGTCTCAGCGGCCGTCGGCGTCATCGACACCGAGCTGCGCGAGCATGCCCTGGCCGCCGCGCGGGCCGCGGCCGTGCGGGATCGGGAGATGCCCGCAGTGACGGCCGCCCTGGCGGCGGTACGTGCAGAACTCGGAGATCCGGGTATACGACAAAACGGAAGTCATCCCGAAAACACGGGCACTGACGAAGCCGAAAAAGCCGCTTCAAGGAGCGAGGATGGTGACCCGGCGGGATCTTCTGAATCGTTGTAGTGAGAAGGCTTATACCTGCCCGAGGCTCCCCCGACAAGATCCTCACGATAACCTGTTGTTAACGCCACCAATCCCTTAATTGTGTGGGCGAGAGCATAGCGAGCAACACCAGCCCGATACGCAGAAGAATCCAGGAGAGTTCGATGACCTCAGCGACCATTCCCGGTTTGGATACAGCACCCACGAACCACCCGGGCCTGCTGTCATGGGTGCAGGAGGTCGCCGAACTCACCGAGCCGGACCGGGTGGTCTTCACCGACGGATCCGAGGAGGAATTCGATCGGCTGGCCGCTCAGTTGGTCGAGGCGGGCACGTTCACGAAGCTGAACGAGAAGAAGCACCCCAATTCCTACCTGGCGTTGTCCGACCCGTCCGACGTCGCGCGGGTGGAGTCGCGGACCTTCATCTGTTCCGAGCGCGAGATCGACGCCGGCCCCACCAACAACTGGATGGACCCCGCCGAGATGCGGTCCACCCTCAAGGACCTGTACCGCGGCTGCATGCGCGGTCGCACCATGTATGTGGTGCCGTTCTGCATGGGCCCGCTCGGCGCCGACGACCCCAAGCTGGGTGTCGAGATCACCGACTCCGAGTACGTCGTCGTCTCGATGCGCACCATGACCCGGATGGGCAAGGCCGCGCTGGAAAAGATCGGCGACGACGGATTCTTCGTCAAGGCGCTGCACTCGGTGGGCGCGCCGCTGGAGCCGGGTCAGAAAGACGTGCCGTGGCCGTGCAACGACACCAAATACATCACCCACTTCCCGGAGACCCGGGAGATCTGGTCGTTCGGCTCCGGCTACGGCGGCAACTCGCTGCTCGGCAAGAAGTGCTACTCGCTGCGCATCGCGTCGGTCATCGGCAGGGACGAGGGCTGGCTGGCCGAGCACATGCTGATCCTGAAGCTGATCTCGCCGGAGCGGAAGGTCTACTACGTGGCGGCGGCGTTCCCGTCGGCGTGTGGCAAGACGAACCTGGCGATGCTGGAGCCGACCATCCCGGGTTGGCAGGTGGAGACGCTCGGTGACGACATCGCGTGGCTGCGGTTCGGCGACGACGGCCGGCTGTACGCGGTGAACCCGGAGAACGGCTTCTTCGGTGTCGCGCCGGGCACCAACCACAACTCGAACCCGAACGCCATGCTCACCATGGAGGCGGGCAACACCGTCTACACCAACGTCGCGCTGACCGATGACAACGACGTGTGGTGGGAGGGCCTCGAGGGCGACCCGCAGCACCTGACGTCGTGGCTGGGCGAGGAGTGGACGCCGGATTCGGCGAAGCCGGCCGCGCACCCGAAC
>DASTKA010000702.1:0-4692 GCA_035716165.1 Mycobacterium sp.
TTCGATGGTGTGAAAGACCATGTTCTGCACGTTCATTCGGGCGATCTCCATCTTGGCCAGCTTGAGCTGGATCAACTGGAATTGCCCGATGTTCTTGCCCCACAGCGTTCGGCTCTTCGCGTAATCCACGCACAGCCGGTGACATTCGTCGATGATGCCCAACGCCATCATCGCGATTCCGATCCGCTCGGCGGCAAAGTTGGCGCGGGCGCTGTCGCGGCCGTCGCCGTCGGTGTGCTGTTCGCTTTCGCCGAGCAGCCGGTCCGGGCTCAGCCGCACGTTGTCGAAGAACAGCTCGCCGGTGGGCGACGACATCATGCCCATCTTCTTGAACGGCTTGCCCTGCGTGAGCCCGGGCATGCCGGCATCGAGCACGAAGACGAGGACCGGCCGGTTGCGCTTGTCCACGCTCGCGTCACCCTCGTCGAGCTTGGCGTACACGACCAGCACGTCGGCGCAGGGCCCGTTGGTGATGAAGGTCTTCTGCCCGTTGAGGATGTAGTCCCCGCCGTCGCGTTTGACGTAGGTCTTCATGCCGCCGAACGCATCCGAGCCCGAGTCCGGTTCCGTGATGGCCCACGCCGCGATCTTTTCCAGCGTCATCAGCTCGGGCAGCCAGCGTTCCTTCTGGGCCAGCGTCCCGCGGCTCATGATGGTCGCCGCGCCCAGGCCGAGGCTCACCGACGCGGTGCTGAGCAACCCGATGCTGACCCGGGCGATCTCGGACACCAGCACCGCGATCATCGACCCCTGGGCCCCACCGCCGAAAGCGCCTGACATGCCCGAGTTTTCGTCGGGTTCTTCGGCGGCGGGGGCGCCATCCAGCTTGGCCCGCTCGCGGTCCAGCATCTTCTTGACCGACTCGGCGGCCATGGCGTCGAGGCCGAACTGGCTGAACAGCTTGCGCGCGATCGGATACGGCGACAGCTGGCCGGTTTCCAATTCGTCCACGTGCGGGCGAATCTCTTTGTCGACGAACTGCCGAACGGCATCCCGGACCATCAGGTCGGTGTCGGACCACTCGATCATGGCATCCTTAACGCTCGGCGCGCTGATACGCGGTGACGACGGCCGCGCCGCCCAATCCGATGTTGTGTTGCAGTGCGGCGCTGACGTCGTCGACCTGACGCTTGTCGGCGGCCCCACGCAACTGCCAGGTCAGTTCGGCGCACTGCGCCAGCCCGGTCGCGCCCAGCGGGTGTCCCTTGGAGATCAGGCCGCCGGACGGGTTGACCACCCAACGCCCGCCGTAGGTGGTGTCGTTGTTGTCGATCAGCTTGGGCGCCTCACCGGGGCCGCACAGACCGAGGGCCTCGTAGAGCAACAGCTCGTTGGCCGAGAAGCAGTCGTGCAGTTCGATCACCTTGAAGTCTTGTGGGCCCAGCCCGGACTGGTCGTAAACCTGTTGTGCGGCTTGAACATTCATGTCGTAGCCGATGAGGTTTTTCGCGCTTCCGTCGAACGTCGACGCGAAGTCGGTGGTCATGGCCTGACCGACGATCTCGACGGCCTGGCCGGCCAGCCCGTGACTGTCGACGAAGCTTTCCGACGCCAGAATGGCCGCGCCCGAACCGTCGGAGGTGGGCGAACACTGCAGCTTGGTCAGCGGGTCGGAGATCATCCGCGCCGCCAGGATGTCGTCGAGCGTGTAGGACTCCTGGAACTGGGCGAACGGGTTGTTGACCGAGTGCTTGTGGTTCTTGTAGCCGATTTTGGCGAAATGCTCTGCGGTGCTGCCGTATTGCCTCATGTGTTCGCGTCCGGCGGCGCCGAACATCCACGGCGCGACGGGCATCGCGAACTCGTCGATGTCGGCCATCGCCTTGACGTGCCTGCCCATCGGCGATTCGCGGTCCTGGGCGCCGCCGCCCAGCGAGCCGGGCTGCATCTTCTCGAAGCCGAGCGCTATCGCGCAGTCGACGATGCCGCCGCGAATGGCCTGCGCCGCCAGGAAAAGCGCCGTCGAGCCGGTCGAGCAGTTGTTGTTGACGTTGACGACCGGGATGCCGGTCATGCCCAGCTCGTAGAGCGCACGCTGCCCGGAGGTCGAATCGCCGGCGACGTAGCCGACGTAGCCCTGCTGGACCTCGCGATAGTCGATGCCGGCGTCCGCCAGCGCGTTGGTTCCCGACTCCCGGGCCATGTCGGGGTAATCCCAGCCCTCGCGACGGCCAGGCTTCTCGAACTTCGTCATGCCGACGCCGACGACGTAGACCTTGTTGGACGTTTTGGTGGACATGTCAGCACCTTCCGTGGGCCGCCTGGATACCCCGCCTGGATACCTCAGTGTGCAACCTAGCCCAACCAACCGTTCGGCCGGGGCGGTTAGAGCGTTGCCGGGCGGAATCCGATGGCCCGCCTCTCCCCTCGCCGCTCCGCGGCTGGGGGGACCCCCGCCTCAGGACGTCCCGTCCTGCATCGTCGCCGGGCGGATCACCACCACCGACTTGGTGCGCGCGCCCTCGTCGCGCAGCAGCGCGATCACCCGGCCGTCGGGGTCGCAGGCCGCGTACACGCCGTCGAATCCCGCCGGTGCGAGCGGGCGGCCGTTGCCCGTCGCCTCGGCCTCCTCGGCCGAGAGGTTCCGGCGCGGAAACATCAGCAGGCAGGCCTCGTCCAGGCTGTAACTGAGCCGTGGCCGCTCGGCCAGCTCGTCGAGCGGATACGCCTGATCGAGCCCGAAGCGCCCGACGCGGGTGCGCCGCAACGCCGTCAGGTGCCCGCCCACGCCCAGGGCCGCGCCGACGTCGCGGGCCAGGGCACGAATGTAGGTTCCCGAGGAGCAGTCGACCTCGACGTCCAGGTCGACGACGTCGGGCCCGGGCCGGATGTCGCACACCGCAAACCGGTCGATGCGCACCGGCCGGGCTTTGAGCTCGACGGCTTGGCCCTCGCGGGCCAGCCGGTAGGCGCGCTTCCCGTCCACCTTGATGGCGCTGACCGTCGACGGCACCTGTTCGATGTCGCCGCGCAGGCCGCCCACCGCGGATTCGATCGCCTCGTTGGTGAGGTGCCGCGCCGAGGCGCTGCGCACCAGTTCGCCCTCGGCGTCATCGGTGGACGTGGCCTGGCCCAGCCGGATGGTGGCGGTGTAGGACTTGGCGGCCGCGGTCAACAGGCCGAGGATCTTGGTGGCGCGCTCGACGCCGATCACCAGCACGCCGGTGGCCATCGGGTCCAGCGTTCCCGCGTGCCCCACCCTGCGGGTGGCAAAGATCCGGCGGCAGCGGCCGACCACGTCATGACTGGTCATCCCCGGCGGCTTGTCGACGACGACTATTCCGGGCCCGCTGGGGCTTTGGCTCATAGCAGGATTGCGGTGAGCACCAGCCCGCGCTCGACCGACCAACGACCCCTCAGCGCGGTGAGCGGCGGCCCCGACAGCGCCTCGGGGTCGATCAGGATCTTGGAGACGAAGACCCCGGTGGTTCCCCCGTCGGGCGGGTCGAGGTCGAACACGACATGCGCGTCCTCGAAGCCCAGCCACCGCTTGGTCAGCGGGAACCACGCCTTGTACGTTGCTTCCTTGGCGCAGAACAGGATTCGGTCCCAATGCAGCCCCGCGGGCAAGGCGGAGATTTCGTGTCGCTCCTCTTCGAGGCTGATCGCGTTCAGCACACCGTCGGGCAACACGTCGTGCGGTTCGGCGTCGATGCCCACCGAGCGCACGGCGTCGGTGCGCCCCACCACCGCACCCCGATAGCCCGTGCAGTGGGTCAGGCTGCCCACCACGCCGTCGGGCCAGCAGGGTTCCCCCTTCTCGCCCTTGAGGATCGGCACGGGCGGCACGCCGAGCTCGCCGAGCGCGATCCGCGCGCAGTGCCGGACGGTGATGAACTCGTTGCGCCGCTTGGCCACCGACCTGGCGATCAGCGGCTCCTCCTCGGGCAGCGGCGCGAGACCGGGCGGATCGGAATACACCTCGGAGTAGGCCAGGCCGTCCGCAACCGGCAGCACCGAGGAGACCAGCATGTCTGCGGTCACCGTGATTGCCTCTGCCGCAACCGTTCCCGGAACTGCGCTGCCTGTTGGCGCATCTCGGGAGTGATCTGGAAGTGGCCGCCGAAGGCGTTCAGGTCGCCCGGCGCGTACTGGGGATCCGGCAACACCTGGCGCAGCCAGCTGGGCGGCCTGCGGCGGCGCCACTCCCGCGGGTAGCCCACCGACACTTCCTCGAAGCGCACGTCGTCATACCAGGTGGTCCGCGGGATGTGCAGGTGACCGTAGACCGAACAGACGGCGTTGTAGCGGGTGTGCCAGTCGGCGGTCTTGGTGGTCCCGCACCACAGCGAGAACTCCGGGTAGAACAGCGCGTCGCAGGGGTCACGGACCAACGGGAAGTGATTCACCAGAACGGTCGGAGTCATCCAGTCCAGATCTTCCAGCCGGGCGCGGGTGATCTTCAGGCGCTCACGGCACCACGCCTCACGGGTGGGGTATGGCTCCGGGGAGAGCAGGAACTCATCGGTGGCCACCACGTTGCGCTCGCGGGCGATCGCCAGCCCTTCGGCTTTGCTCGTGGCCCCCTCGGGCAAGAAGCTGTAGTCGTACAGCAGGAACATCGGCACGATCGTGGCCGGGCCGCCGCGCTCGGTCCACACCGGGAACGGATGCTCGGGCGTGATGACGCCCATCTCGTCGCACATGTTGACCAGGTACTCGTAGCGCGCCTTGCCGAAGACCTGCACGGGG
>DASTKA010000703.1:0-3410 GCA_035716165.1 Mycobacterium sp.
AGGCGTTCAGACCGAAACCGTTCTCACCAATGAATGCGGCAATCAAGGCACGGTGTACCGAACCCCGGTAGTCGCGACCCGGACAGGCGATGTGCCAGGCAGTGTCACCATGGCCGACCCAGCCTTGTTCGCCGCCGCGCCTGCGCCACCCACCAACAGCCCGCACCCCTAGAGCGAACCTGAGATCGATGGTGAATCACAGTCATTTGGCCATCCACCGAGCCGCCCTGACCGTTAACCCGGGGCTTCGACCAATTTGGCCCGCGACATTCGGCCTGTCGCACAAGATGCGGGGCGATCGCCGCTCTGCGACGATTACGGAGATAGTGACTGCCATGAAGCTACTACTCGCGGCCCTGACAAGCCTTGCCGTCATCATCGGCATGGGCATACCCGCGCGCGCCGATAGCGCCGCCGACGCGTTCATCGCCTCACTGCAAGCGGGCGGCTTTACCTTTTCCGATGCGGGACAGGCGATAACGGCAGCCCATTACGTGTGCAAGGCCGCCGACGGCGGCACGGCTATGGCGGATATCGCGAAGGCAATGCAATCCAAGGACTCCGCACTGAGTGACGATAAAGCGGCCAAGTTCACGACACTCGCCGCCACCGCGTACTGCCCCCAAGACGTTCCTTCCGACAGTTCCTCGAGCAGCGCCCCGACGAGTGCCGCCGCCAGTGCCCCGAGTAGCGCTCCCAGCAGTGCCCCGAGTAACGCGCCCAGCAGTGCCCCGAGTAACGCTCCAAGTAATGCCCCGAGTAGTGCCCCCACCGGGACCCCGAGCCCGTCGCCGGCCAATGACCGAGAGGTGCCCCGCAGCACCGTCTCTTAGCGCGGAGTCGCGATGGCCGTTAGCGAGGCGGGACTAATTGTGTACTGCGGGCTTTGGCTGTGCGGCCAGGGCGGTGATCGCCCGGCGTGTCGTCGCACTGACTGCACACGCAAAGCCCTCAGCGCACACTCAATGACCGCAAATGTAGTGACGGCCCGCTGCGCCCGGCTGCGCGGCGCTTGCCACCGTCACGGCTGCGCAACCGCTCGCAGGAAGAAGGTCAGGTTGGCCGGGCGTTCGGCGAGCCGCCGCATGAAATAGCCGTACCACTGCGTGCCGAAGGGGACGTATACCCGCAGCTGATTTCCGGCCTCGGCGAGCCGCCGCTGCTCGTCGTCGCGAATGCCATAGAGCATCTGATATTCGAAATCGTGGGTGTCACGGCCTGATTCGCGCGCCATGGCGGGCACCGCGCCGACGATCTCCGGATCGTGGGAGGCCACCATCGGGTAGCCAGACCCGGCCACCAACACCCGAAGGCACGCCAGGTAGGAGTCGGTGACCTCGGCCGGTTCGCGGTAAGCCACCGACGCGGGCTCGTCGTAGGCGCCCTTGCACAGCCTGACCCGCGCACCGGAGGCGGCGAATTCCGCGCAGTCATCCAGTGTGCGCCGCAGATAAGCCTGCAAAACCAGGCCGAGCGAAGGAAACTCGGCCCGCAGGTCGCGCACGATGGAAAGTGTCGAATCGGTGGTGGTGTGGTTCTCGGCGTCCACGGTGACCCACACGCCCGCGCGCCGGGCGGCATCGCAAAGCGTCCATGCGTTCTCCCGCGCGATCTTTTCGCCGTCGCGCTCGAGCGATTGTCCCAGCGCCGACAGCTTGACCGAGACTTCCAGCGGCCGCACCGCGTCAGCCGCCACATCGAGCCCACCCAGGGTGTCGATCAGGCTCAGATAGGTCCGCACGGCCGCGTCGGCGTCGTCGCTGTGGGCGACGTCCTCGCCCAGGTAGTCGACGCTGACCAGGCGTCCCGAAAGACGCAGACCAACAACACTATTCAGCACGGCTGCGATGGTGTCGCCGGGGACGAAGCGTCGCACCACGCGACGGGTGACCGGTAGGCGCTCGGCGGTGCGGCGCAACCCTTCGCGCCGGCTCGCGGCCATGATCGCCGGACGCAGGGTGGCGGCGAACAGCCCGGGCATCAGTCGGCGCCCATGTGCGGATAGGTGTGGTCGGTTGCCGGGATGAACGTCTCCTTGATGGTGCGAGCCGAGGTCCAGCGCAACATGTTCAGCATCGACCCGGCCTTGTCGTTGGTGCCCGAGCCACGCGACCCGCCGAACGGCTGGCGCCCGACGACCGCACCGGTCGGCTTGTCGTTGACGTAGAAGTTCCCGGCGGCGAACCGCAACCGGTCCTGCGCCCTCAGCACGGCGTCGCGGTCGTCGGCGATGACCGCGCCGGTCAGTGCGTAGCGAGACCCGGTGTCGACGACATCGAGGATTCGCTCGTAATCGCCGTCGGAGTACACGTGCACCGAGAGCAGCGGGCCGAAGTATTCCGTCGCGAACGACTCGTCGGTCGGGTCATCGGACAGCAACACCGTCGGGCGCACGAAATAGCCTTCGCTGTCGTCGTATTCGCCACCGACGGCGATGGTGACGTGCGCCGCGCCCTTCGCCCGCTCGATGGCGTCGACGTTCTTGAGGAAGGCGCGCCTGTCGATCAGCGCTCCCCCGTAGTTGGTCAGATCGGTGACGTCACCGTAGCGCAGCGCGGCCGTCTTCCCCAGGAAGTCGTCGCCCATGCGGCGCCACACCGATTGCGCGATGAAGGCCCGCGACGCCGCCGAGCATTTCTGCCCCTGGTAGTCGAACGCGCCGCGGATCAGCGCCGTGCACAACACGTCCGGGCGCGCCGAGGCATGGGCGACGACGAAGTCTTTGCCTCCGGTCTCACCGACCAGCCGCGGATAGCTGCGATACTGGCCGATATTGGCGCCCACCCGCTGCCACAGATGCTGAAAGGTGGCCGTCGACCCGGTGAAGTGGATGCCGGCCAGCCGCGAATCGGCCAGCGCCACATCGGAAACCGCGAACCCGTCGCCGGTGACCAGGTTGATCACCCCAGGCGGCAGACCGGCGGCCTCGAGCAGTTGCATGGTCAGATAGGCGGACAACGTCTGAGTGATCGACGGCTTCCACACCACGGTGTTGCCCATCAGCGCCGGTGCCGTCGGCAGGTTCCCCGCGATCGAGGTGAAGTTGAACGGCGTGATCGCATAGACGAAGCCGTCCAGCGGGCGGTACTCGCTGCGATTCCACTCCCCGGGCCCGCTGATCGGCTGCTGGGCCAAGATCTGTTGCGCGAAGCTCACGTTGAACCGCCAGAAGTCGATCTGCTCGCAGGGCGAGTCGATCTCGGCCTGGTAGACCGACTTGGATTGGCCGAGCATCGTGGCGGCGGCGATCTTCTCCCGCCACGGCCCGGCCAGCAGGTCGGCGGCGCGCAGGAACACCGCCGCGCGCTCGTCGAACGGCATTGCCGCCCAGCCGCTTTTCGCCACCATCGCGGCTTCGATAGCCGCTTCCGCGTCGGCGTGCACGGCATTGGTCAGGGTGCCCAGCGTCG
>DASTKA010000704.1:0-2408 GCA_035716165.1 Mycobacterium sp.
AGATTTGGAACACCATCTTCGCTTCGGGCTTTTATATGCCGGCCAGATACGCAGGTACCGCAACCAACTTCCTCAGCATGAATCAGGAGGCCGCCAAAGGCGCGTCCGGCGCCGCTGAGGGTGTATCGGCCGCGGCCGCCGGCGCGCTGGACACTCCTCCGGGCCGGGTGACGCTGGTCGACTCCGTGACGGCCAGCGCGGGCAGGGGAGGCCTCGTCGGTCGGCTGTCGGTACCACAAGCCTGGGCTGCCCCCGCGCCGCCGCAAACCCCGCTGGCGACGCCGCCCGGTAGCACACCGGTGGCGGCGCCGTCGGCGCCAGGCACGGCAGGCGCATCCTCGATGCCGCTGCCGTGGCACATGGGTCCCCGCGGCGAGGGCCGTGCCATGCCCCAATATGGCGTCCGCGTCGGCTTCGTGGCACGTCCGCCGGCGGCCGGATAGTAGCGGGGAAGTTCGGTAGGCACTGATGTTGATTGCTAAGCGGAACCACGCGTTCGATGACTTCTCGGCATCGGCGCCCCGCAGCGGTGGGTAGCGTATGGGCCTCCTCGCGCACTGTCGCTCGGCACCGCTCGGATTAGGTGTGCCCAGGGGAACTTCACGAGCGTGCTGTAGAGAAATCAGCCGTTCCTCAACGTCGCATCGCGTGCTAGTCTCAGCCAAAATAATGGAAATCGTTTTCAATAATGGGCCGTGGAGATGCCCGGTGAATGGTCAATCTGGTCGGCGTACGGCGGCGGAACGGACAGCGATAGGTGTGGCTGTGGTACTTCTGGGCGCGGTTGCGTGTAGCGGCAGCACAGCACCGCGATCCGGACCCAGTGGCACAAGCAGTACGGGCGCCGTCCCCAAACTCGCGGTTGTCGCGACGATTAACGCGTGGGGCAGTATCGCCTCACAGCTGGGCGGTGACAGGGTGCAGGCGAACAGCATTATCACCAATCCCGACACCGACCCGCACAGCTATGAGCCGTCGGCCGCCGATGCCCGGAAGGTTGCCGACGCGAAGGTCGTCGTCGAAAACGGCATCGGCTACGACGTCTGGGCTGACAAAATGCTTGCGTCCGACCCGAATCCGCAACTCACAGTGATCAATGTCGGCGATACCGTCGGGGTCGCCGTGGGCGGCAACCCCCACCAGTGGTATTCGCCGGACTCGGTCACCAAAGTGGCCAACGCGATCACTGCCGCCTACAAGAAGGCGGACCCGAATGACTCGGGATATTTCGACCAGCAGAACCAGCAGTTCCTCAACCAGGCCCTGTCCAACTACCACACCGTGATCGCCAGTATCAAAGCCAAGTACGCCGGGACGCCTGTGGGTGCCAGTGAATCGATATTCTCCCCGCTCTCGGATGCGTTGGGGCTCAACCTGATCACGCCGCCGGAATTCCTGAAGGCGATCAGTGAGGGCACTGATCCTTCGCCGGCCGACAAGGCGACCATCGACCAGCAGATCGCCACGAAGGCGATCAAGGTGTACGTGTTGAACAGCCAAAACAGCAACCCAGATGTGCAGGCCCAGGTCGACGCGGCCAAAAAACATGGCATCCCGGTCACTACCGTGACGGAGACCCTCTCGCCGGCGAACGCGTCGTTTCAAGATTGGCAATCCACCCAGCTGTCTGGCCTGGCGGACGCTCTGCATGCAGCGACAGGAAAGTAGATGACCAGCACCGTCCCCAGCCGTTCCAGCCAGCAGGCCGGTCCAGCGCCAGTTGCAGCCGGGACCGCCGTCCGGATGCGCGGGGCCTCGGCCGTGCTGGGCGGGACGACCGTGTGGTCGGATATGTCCCTCGACGTCGCCGCCGGGGAATTTGTCGCGGTGCTCGGACCCAACGGCTCTGGGAAGTCGACGCTGCTGAAGGTGCTGCTGGGGATGACACCGTCGCACGGCATCGTTGAGGTGCTCGGCGCGCGCCCCGGCCGCCGCACCAACCGGATCGGGTATCTGCCACAACGGCGCGCGTTCGATGCCAGCGTGCGCATCCGCGGCATCGACGTAGTGTCCCTCGGATTCGACGGCGCCCGCTGGGGAACGCCCGTACCGTGGCTGAACCGACTGCTGGCCCCGCGACGGTTCGCGGAACGGCAACGACGGCTCGAACACGTCACCGAGTTGGTCGGCGCCACCGACTATGCCCGGCGCCCGATCGGACGCTGCTCCGGCGGTGAACAGCAGCGGCTGCTGATCGCGCAGGCCCTGATTCGGCGGCCGAAACTGCTGTTGCTCGACGAGCCACTCGACAGCCTCGACGTGCCCAGCCAGGCCGGGATCAGCGCCCTGGTGCGCGACATCTGCCGCCGAGAACGCGTCGCCGTTTTGATGGTGGCCCACGACGTGAACCCGATCCTCCCGTACCTGGATCGCGTCATATACATCGCCCGCGGGTCGGCCGTGATCGG
>DASTKA010000705.1:0-5852 GCA_035716165.1 Mycobacterium sp.
TCCATCCCGGCAACGTCTGCCGTCCGGCTGGCCAAGCCGACGTCAAATCTGTTCCGCGCCCGCACCAAACGCGATGCGCCCGGCCTGGACACGTCGGGGCTCACCGGCGTTTTGATCGTGGACCCGGACGCCCGCACCGCAGACGTGGCCGGCATGTGCACGTACGCGGACCTGGTGGCCGCGACGCTGCCGTACGGTCTTTCGCCGCTGGTCGTTCCGCAACTGAAGACCATCACCCTCGGCGGCGCGGTCAGCGGACTCGGTATCGAGTCGGCGTCGTTTCGCAACGGCCTGCCGCATGAATCGGTGCTGGAGATGGACATCCTCACCGGCGCTGGCGATTTGCTCACCACCTCACGCACCCAACACCCCGACCTTTTCCGAGCTTTTCCGAATTCCTATGGCACGCTTGGGTATTCGACGCGGCTTCGGATCGAGCTGGAACCCATCGCGCCGTTCGTGGCACTGCGCCACATACGATTCCGCTCGCTGCGCGATCTGGTCGCGGCGATGGAACGCATCATCGACACCGGCGGGCAGGGCGGGATGCCGGTGGACTATCTCGACGGGGTGGTCTTCAGCGCCGACGAAAGCTACCTGTGTGTGGGTCGACGGACCACCACCCCCGGCCCCGTCAGCGATTACACCGGCCAACGGATCTATTACCGGTCGATCCAGCACGATGACGAAGTCAAGGATGACCGGCTGACCATGAACGACTACTTCTGGCGCTGGGACACCGATTGGTTCTGGTGCTCGCGCGCATTCGGCGCGCAGGACCCGCGGATACGACGCTGGTGGCCGCGCCGCTACCGGCGCAGCAGCTTCTATTGGAAGCTCATCGCGATCGACCAGCGGTTTGGTATCGCCGACCGGATCGAGAAGCGGAACGGCCGCCCACCGCGCGAGCGGGTCGTACAAGACATCGAGATACCGGTCGAGCGGACCTGCGACTTCCTCGAGTGGGTCTTGGGCAGCGTGCCCATCACGCCAATCTGGTTGTGCCCGTTGCGTTTACACGATCACGGCGGCTGGCCGCTGTACCCGATGCGGCCGGAGCACACCTACGTCAACGTCGGCTTCTGGTCGTCGGTGCCGGCCGGCGCCACCGAGGGCGCCACCAACCGGATGATCGAAGCCAAGGTGGACGAGCTCGACGGGCACAAGTCGCTGTATTCCGACTCCTTCTACTCCCGCGAGGAATTCGACGAGCTGTACGGCGGCGAGGCCTACAACACCGTCAAGAAAACCTACGACCCCGATTCTCGTTTACTCGACCTCTACGCAAAGGCGGTACAACGGCGATGACGACGACCAAAGAACCGCACCGCTCATCGACGGGCAAGCTCAGCATGGCCGAGATCCTGGAGGTCTTCGCCGCGACCGGGCGACATCCGCTGAAGTTCACCGCCTACGACGGCAGCACCGCCGGAAGCGAAGACGCCGAACTGGGTCTGGATCTCCGGACGCCGCGCGGAGCTACCTACCTGGCCACCGCGCCCGGCGAACTCGGCCTGGCCCGCGCCTACGTCTCGGGCGACCTGCAGGCGTACGGCGTGCACCCGGGTGATCCGTACCAGTTGCTCAAGACGCTGACCGACCGGGTGCAGTTCAAGCGGCCGCCGGCGCGGGTGCTGGCCAACGTCGTCCGCTCGCTGGGCTTCGGGCGCCTTTTGCCGGTCGCGCCACCGCCGCAGGAAACCCGGCCGCGGTGGCGCCGGGTCGCCGACGGGCTGATGCACACCAAAACCCGCGACGCCGAGGCCATCCACCACCACTACGACGTCTCGAACACCTTCTACGAACTCGTGCTGGGTCCGTCGATGACCTACACCTGCGCCGTCTATCCCGACGCCGGGGCGACGCTGGAAGATGCCCAGCAAAACAAGTACCGGCTGATTTTCGAGAAGCTGCGGTTACAGCCCGGCGATCGGCTGCTCGACGTCGGCTGCGGCTGGGGTGGCATGGTGCGCTACGCCGCGCGCCGCGGCGTCCGGGCGATCGGCGCCACCTTGTCGGCCGAGCAGGCGAAGTGGGCGCAGCAGGCGATCGCCGACGAGGGGCTGGCGGAGCTGGCCGAGGTGCGGCACTGCGACTACCGCGACGTGGGCGAGGCGCAGTTCGACGCCGTGTCCTCGATCGGGCTGACCGAGCACATCGGCGTCAAGAACTACCCCGCTTACTTCGGGTTCCTGAAGTCCAAGCTGCGCACCGGCGGCCTGCTGCTCAACCACTGCATCACCCGCCACGACAACACCGCGAGCTCGTTCGCCGGCGGGTTCACCGACCGCTACGTCTTCCCGGACGGCGAGCTGACGGGTTCGGGCCGCATCACCTGCGCGGTCCAGGACGTGGGCTTCGAGGTGCTGCACGCGGAGAACTTCCGCCATCACTACGCGATGACGCTGCGCGACTGGTGCCACAACCTGGTCGAACATTGGGACGTGGCGGTCGCCGAGGTCGGGTTGCCGACCGCCAAGGTGTGGGGCCTGTACATGGCGGCATCCCGGGTGGCCTTCGAGCAGAACAACCTCCAGCTCCATCACGTGCTGGCCGCGAACACCGCCGCGCGGGGCGACGACGACTTGCCGCTGCGGCCGTGGTGGACGGCCTGACCCGCTAGCCGTTGTCGATGCGGCGGGCGCCCAGCTCGTTCTGCAGCAGTTCCAGCGCGACCTCTTCGGGGTCGCGGCGCGGCGCCGACGGCTCGTCGCGCACCGCTGCGGCGAGCATGTGTTCCTCTTCGTCGCGTCGTGCCGACTCGGCGTCCGGCGCGGGCTGTTGCGGCTCGGGGACGGCCGGGGCTCGCCCCGGGGCCGCGGGAGGGGCCGCCGGCGCGGAGGTTGGTGCGCCGGCCTCACACCGCACCCGCCCGTCGACGCCCAGCGCGTCTTTGAGCGCTTCGGCGATGACGTCGGCGTTTCGCTGTTCGCAGAGCCTCTTGGCCAGCGGAACCGATTCATGGCTGAGCACCAGCGTGTTGCCCTCGATGGCCCGGACGGTCGCACCGGCCAGCATCACCTCGGTGGTGCGGCTGCGCTGGCGCACCTTGTCACGCACCGTCGGCCACATGCTGCGCACCGCAGCGGTGTTGAGTTCGCCTGGCGCAGAAGCTGATTCGGCCGCCGGTGCCGAAGCGGGTTCGGGCGCGGGAGCCGGAGCCGGTTCGGGAGCCGGAGCCGGTTTGGCCTCGGGCTTGGGCTCGGCTTTCGGTTCTGGCTGGGCAACGGCCGCCACGGACGGCCGGGTGAACCGGGCGGGTTGCTCGGGTTCGGCCCGCGCCGCTCCGCCACGCGGCGCTGCGGCGATGGCTTCGGAGCCGGGAATGGACATGTCCAGCCGGGTCTCGATGCGCTCGACGCGTTGCAGCAGCGCGGATTCGGTGTCACTGGCCGAGGGCAGCAGCAATCGCGCACAGACGACCTCGAGCAGCAGGCGCGGCGCGGTCGCACCGCGCATCTCCCCCAGACCCGCCTGGACCACCTCGGCGTAGCGGGTCAGGGTCGCCGGCCCGATGCGGGTCGCCTGCTCACGCATCCGCTCCAGCACGTCCTCCGGTGCGTCCACCACACCGCGGCTGGCCGCATCCGGGACGGCTTGCAGCAGGATCAGGTCGCGAAACCGCTCCAGCAGGTCGGTGGCGAACCGCCGCGGGTCGTGCCCGGCATCGATCACCGACTCCACCGCACCGAACAGCGCCGCGGTGTCGGCGGCGGCCAGCGCGTCCACGGCGTCGTCGATCAGCGCCATGTCGGTGGCTCCGAGCAGGCCCAGCGCCCGCTGGTAGGTCACGTGGGCGCCTTCGGCGCCGGCCACCAGCTGATCCAGCACCGACAGGGTGTCGCGAGGCGAGCCGCCCCCGGCGCGGATCACCAGCGGGTAGACGGCGTCGTCGACGGCGACGCCCTCCTGTTCGCAGATCCGCCCGATCAACGCCCGCATGGTCTTCGGCGGCAACAGCCGAAACGGGTAGTGATGGGTGCGCGAACGAATCGTCGGCAGCACCTTCTCCGGTTCGGTGGTGGCGAAGATGAAGATGAGGTGCTCGGGGGGCTCCTCCACGATCTTGAGCAGCGCGTTGAACCCCGCGGTGGTCACCATGTGCGCCTCGTCGACGATGAACACCCGATAGCGCGACTGGGCCGGCGCGTAGAACGCGCGGTCGCGCAGCTCGCGGGTGTCGTCGACGCCGCCGTGGCTGGCCGCGTCGAGTTCGACCACGTCGATACTGCCGGGCGCGTTGGGCGCCAGCGCCTGGCACGAGTCGCAGACCCCGCATGGAGTGGCCGTCGGACCCTGCGCGCAGTTCAGCGAGCGGGCCAGGATGCGCGCCGAGGAGGTCTTGCCGCAGCCGCGTGGACCCGAGAACAAGTACGCGTGGTTGATCCGGCCGGCTTCCAGGGCTATCGAGAGTGGTTCGGTGACGTGCTCCTGCCCCACCACTTCGGCGAAGGTTGCCGGTCGGTACTTGCGGTAGAGGGCCACGGTCAGCAGGCTACCGGCGCACGCCGACTAGGTGGGTCGGGTGGGGTCCTTGTCTTGCGCGGAGGTCCGCGGCGGGTGCCACGCTTGCGGGCGAGGTGGCAGCGACGACTCCGCCCGAAGTGTCCCGTCGACCTGGTCGAGGCTCCGGGGAGCCGTGATGTCGGCCTTCGCAGCGGATTTCGTCGTTTTCTTGACCCGGCTCGGCATCATCGTTCGCACGTCTTTGTCCCCGTCGGCGTGGCTGCTATACAGCCATCTGAAGAGAGGCGTAGCCGCAACGGTCGTCACGATTGCCATCATGATCAAGATCGAAGACAGTTCCTCGCTCAGTATTCCAAGACTCACTCCGACCTGGATGACCACGAGTTCGGTGAGACCACGGCTGTTCATCAGAACACCGATCGCAGCGGCCCGCCGCCGATCGAAGCCGCATAGCAGCGCGCTGCCCCCAGCCCCCACGAACTTGCCAACCGATGCGACGACGATCACCAGCAGAGTGAGCAGGTAGCCGGACGCGCTGAGGCCTGTGAGGTTCACGCTCAGCCCAATGGTGACGAAGAAGACCGGCACGAAGAATTGACTGGCCTGCTCTAGCACCCGAGGTATCTCCGGGTCCACCTTCAGTATCAATTCCTTTGGCATCAGCGCCCCGAAGATGAAAGCCCCGAAAATCGGGTGATAGCCCAGCCACGTCGTCACACACGCCGACAGCAGAAGCCCGACGATGACGACGAGAAGCGGCATCCTGCTGTGCTCCCCCTTTGCCGCCAAGCGAGCCAGCGTCGCCTTGAATGGCGGCCTAATCCCCACGGCGACAACGACAATGAAGAGGATCAGCTGGGCCAGCCGCAGGTAGGTATGTATCTGGCCGCCGCCACCCACCACCGCCACAACAACCGCCAAGATGGCCCACGCGGTGACGTCAGCCCCGGCGGCACACGTCATCACGAAGCTGCCCAACGGGCTGCGGTGCAATTTCAAGCCGGTGAGGATGCGGGCAAGCACAGGGAACGCCGTGATGGACATAGCCGCGCCCATGAACAACACGAACGGGAGTTGCCCGATCGCATGGCCATGCACCACACGGTTAGCTGGATACAGCAATAAGGCCAGCCCGCCGCCGAGCACGAACGGTAACGCCACCGAACTCAGCGAGACCATAGCGGCGGCCGAGCGAAAACGCCGCACGATACCGCGGTCCAGCTCGAAGCCGACGGTGAACATGAACAGCACCAAACCCACATCGGCCAAGACGTTGAGGAACGGACGCGCTTCGACGGGAAACAGATGCGTAGTGAGATGGCCCGGCAACCGGCCCAGCAGCGTTGGTCCGAGGACGATGCCGGCGATGATCTCGCCGACCACCG
>DASTKA010000706.1:0-4350 GCA_035716165.1 Mycobacterium sp.
CTTCGACCGCGGCCAGTTGCTCGGTCGACGCCGACGTGATCGCGTCGAGGCTGCCGAACTCGGTCGCCAGGGCGCGCGCGGCCGTCGGCCCGACATGCCGGATCGACAACGCCACCAGCACCCGCCACAGCGCCACCTGCCTGGCCGCCTTACCCAGGTTGTCGAGCAGCCGCCTGCCGTTCGCGGACAAGGAACCGGCCTTCGTCCGGAACAGCTCGGTGCGCAGCAGATCGTCCTCGGTGAGCCCGAACAAGTCACCCTCGTCGGCGATCACCCCGGCCTTGAGCAGCGCGGTGGCTGCCTCGTATCCGAGCCCCTCGATGTCGAAGGCACCGCGGCCCGCGACGTGAAATACCCGCTCCCGCAACTGCGCCGGACAGGACCGGGCGTTAGGGCAACGGATGTCGGCGTCGCCCTCCTTGGCCGGCGCCAGCGGGGTGCCGCACTCGGGACACGTGGTGGGCATGTCGAATTCGCGTTCGGAGCCGTCGCGCAGGTCGACGACGGGACCGAGCACCTCCGGGATCACGTCGCCGGCTTTGCGGATCATGACCGTGTCACCGATCAGCACGCCCTTGCGCTTGACCTCGGCGGCGTTGTGCAGGGTGGCCAGCCCCACCGTCGACCCGGCCACCTTGACCGGCGTCATGAACGCGAACGGGGTGACGCGTCCGGTGCGCCCGACGTTGACGCGGATGTCGAGCAGCTTGGTCTGCGCCTCCTGCGGCGGGTACTTGTATGCGACGGCCCAGCGCGGCGCGCGCGAGGTGGTGCCGAGGCGGCGCTGCAGGGCGACGTCGTCGACTTTGACTACCACGCCGTCGATTTCGTGCTCGAGATCGTAGCGGTGTTCACCCCAGTAGCCGATGCGCTCCTCCACGGCGGCGAGGCCGCGCACGCGCGCGGTTTGTGCGGCAACCGGCAGCCCCCAGGCGCTCAGCGCGGCATAGGCCTCGTGCTGGCTCTTCGGTGCGAACCCCTCGGTGCGGCCGATGCCGTGACAGATCATCCGCAGCTTGCGCCGGGCGGTCACGGCCGGGTTCTTCTGGCGCAGCGACCCGGCCGCGCTGTTGCGCGGGTTGGCGAACGGCGCCTTGCCGTCTTCGACCAGGCTGGCGTTCAGCGCCTCGAAGTCGGCGAGCAGGAAGAACACCTCGCCACGCACCTCGAGCAGGGCGGGCATCGGGAAGTCCGTGCTGGCGGACAGCCGCTCGGGGACGTCGTCGATGGTGCGCGCGTTGAGCGTCACGTCCTCGCCGACGCGGCCGTCGCCGCGGGTCGCGGCGCGCTCCAGCCGGCCGTCGCGATACACCAGCGACAGGGCGACCCCGTCGATCTTGAGTTCGCACAGGTAATGCGGTTCCTTGCCGACCTCGTTCTCGACGCGGTTGCTCCAGGCCACCAGCTCGTCGCGGTCGAAGACGTCGTCGAGGCTCAGCATCCGTTCCAGGTGCTGCGCCTCGGCGAACTCCGTGGCAAACCCCGCCCCGCCGACCAGCTGCGTCGGCGAGTCGGGCACCCGGAGTTCGGGGTGACGCTCCTCGAGCGCGAGCAGCTCGTTGAACATCGCGTCGAAGTCCGCGTCCGAGATGATCGGAGCGTCCTTGATGTAGTAGCGGAACTGGTGCTCACGGACCTCTTCGGCGAGGTCCTGCCACTGCCGGCGAACCTCGGGCGATACCGAATCAGCTTCTGCAGCGCTCACCTTGGCAGGCTATCCGAGCGCGCCGACGCAAAACCCCGCACACTCAGTCCTCCACGAAGGCGCGCAACCGATCCACCGCGGCATCCCACCGGCGGGACAGCTGACTCAGGTAGTCGCTGGCCGACGCCAGCGGTTGGGTCTGCACCGTCCAGACTCGCTCGCGGCCCCGCCGGCTGCTGGTCACCAGCCCGACGGATTCCAGCAGCTGCAGGTGCTTGCTGGCCGCCTGCCGGGTGACCGGGATGACGCTGGTGACCTGGGATGTCGAGCTCGGGCCCCGATCGCAGAGCCGCACGATGATGCGCAGCCGGTTGGGATCACCCAGCGCATCGAACAGCGGCGCATCGACGGCGACACGGGCGCTCATACCCGGACGCCCTCGATGTACTTGCGCACCAGCGTGGTCTGGATCGCCCAGCCCTCGCCGTTGGCCTCGAACGCCGGACCGCGACGTGCCTGCGGGATCGCCTCGAAACCGGACTCGCTGATGGTCAGCAGCACGCCGTCGGCCTGCTCGGACAGGGTGAATTCGACGAGCGTGGTGGGCTCCTGGTCGTAGTCGACGCCCGGGTCGACGGCGAACGGATGCCAGCGGTAGGCGAACCGGCGCGGCGGCTCGACGGCGACGATCTGCCAGGTGCTTTGCACCCCCGCGTGCGCCTCCTGATGCTCGGCGACCGCACTGTCGACGGTGGTCGGGCTGATCGCGGCGGTCACCGACGCCCCGGCGACGAAGGGCCCGTCGAAGCGCACCCCGAACCAGCGGCCGAACTCCTCGGCGTCGCTGATGGCCCGCCACACCCGCTCGAGCGGCGCGCGCAGCACCACCTGCTTCTCGATCCTCATATGCAACCTCCTGGTTGCCTATGAGTTCAGCACAGTGCGCCACAAAACGCAACCGGATGGTTGCCTATTCGATGGCGTCCGGATCGTCGGCGAACATCTCGGCGGCCTTGCGGGCCAGCTCGATCGCGGTGCGGGCCCACTCCGGCGTCGCGCCGGCCAGGCCACACGCCGGTGTGACGCCGATGCGGTCGCGCAGCGCCGAGCGGGCGAAGCCGAGGCGATCCGTCAGGGCGACCACCGCCGCGGCCACCTCCTCCGCCGACAGCCGACGCGGTGGCGTCGTGCAGGCGACCACGCCCAGCGCGACGGTGCGGCCGGACTCGACGAACTCGGCAATGCCGTCCAGGTCCGCGGCGTCCAACGTGCCCGCGTCCACGGATACGGCACGAAAGGCGCTGCGCTGCAAGATATCCCATGGGACACCGGAAGTGCAGCAGTGCACCAGCACCTCACCGCCCACCGTTTGCGCGCAGGTGTCGAGCAGGCCGGCGGCCACCGCCTCGTCGATCGGCGGCACCGGGCTCAGCGAGGTCACCCCACTCAGCCCGCCGCCCAGCGCTCTGGGCAGCGACGGCTCGTCGAACTGGACCACCACCTCCGCCTCGAGCCGGCGAGCCATCGCCGCGCGATGCGCGGCCACCCCCTCGGCCAGCGACGCCGCCAGATCGCGCAGCGCTCCGGGATCGGTGATCGCCCGGTGGCCGTTGGGCAGCTCGACCTCGGCGGCCAGCGTGATGGGGCCCGGTGCCTGCACCTTCACCACCCGGCCGTCGCCGCGCAGACCGGCGGCTTCCCAGGCCTCTTCCAGAGCGTCCATGTCCTCGTCGAGCAGGCTGATCGCGCGGCGGGTGACCGCGCCGGGCCGGGCGGCGAGCCGGTAGCCGCGCGGCACGGTGTCGATGGCCACGTCGACCAGCAGCGCCCCGGCCCGGCCGATCATGTCGGCGCCCACTCCGCGCGCGGGCAGCTCGACGATGTGTGCCAGCGCACCCGCCA
Organism: Mycobacterium sp.; assembly: GCA_035716165.1. Taxonomy (GTDB): domain Bacteria; phylum Actinomycetota; class Actinomycetes; order Mycobacteriales; family Mycobacteriaceae; genus Mycobacterium. The sequence goes on from DASTKA010000706.1 coordinate 3,548, forward strand.
GTTCGCCGACGACGACTTCGGCGGCCTGGCGAGCGGCGCTGCCGGGCCACGACCCGACACCGCTGCCCCTGGCGAAGGGATGGGCGAAAACACTCACCCGGCAACCGTATTCGATGTCGCACCACCGGCCGGTCGGCAGGGGCTGTGTGCGGACGGTCCGCGCGGGTAGGTTCAACGCCGAAGGGGTGCGAAATCGTGTCGCAGAGGGCGAAATCGGCGTGGCTACCGCTGTTGTGCGCGGCGGTGGCGCTGGTGGCGTCGTGCGCGCGGGTGGTGGACGGTGCGGCCGTCGCGGGTTCCGGCGCCGGCCGCAGGGTGGTGCAGGGCGTCGACGTCGACACGATCCTGCTGGACCAGTCGCGGATGCGCGCGATCACCGGCGCCGGTGAGCATCTGACCATCATCCCCTCGATGGACGGCACCAGTCCGGTGGACATCGACGCGCTGGCCGATAACGCGCCACGCGAGTGCCGGTTCATCTTCGCCGAGACAGCGACGTTCGGGCACGATCTCGAGGCGTTCCACAAGACGACGTTTCAGGACCCACCCGACGGCGCGTTGATCTCCGAAGGCGCCGCGGCCTACCGCGATGCCGACGCCGCCCGGCGCGCCTTCGGCGCCCTGGTGAGCACCGTGGGTGACTGCGCGAACGGCGCGAGCGGGCAGCTCTACGTCGGCGACTGGAAGGCCGACGGCACTTCGCTGCGCCTGCGGCCCGGCGGGTGCGGCCGCGACTACCGGATCCTGTCGGTGGCCATGCTCGAGGTCACCTTCTGCGGGTTCGCGCAATCGGTGTCAGACAT
>DASTKA010000707.1:0-8419 GCA_035716165.1 Mycobacterium sp.
GTCGGCTACCCGGTGGCGCTGGAAGGCGCGCTGAAACTCAAGGAATTGGCGTACATGCACGCCGAGGGATTCGCCGCCGGCGAGCTCAAGCACGGCCCGATCGCGCTGATCGAAGACGATCTGCCGGTCATCGTCGTCATGCCGTCGCCCAAGGGGTCGGCCGTGCTGCACGCCAAGTTGTTGTCCAACATCCGCGAGATCCAGGCGCGCGGCGCGATAACCATCGTCATCGCCGAGGAAGGCGACGACACCGTGCGCCCATACGCCGACCACCTGATCGAAATTCCTTCTGTGTCAACGCTTCTGCAGCCGCTGCTGTCGACCATCCCGCTGCAGGTGTTCGCCGCCTCGGTGGCACAGGCGCGCGGTTACGACGTCGACAAGCCGCGAAACCTGGCCAAGTCCGTCACCGTCGAATAGGCCCGCGCCGCTTCGGCCGTAATGGCCGCCGGCACCCGTGTGTTCCATTACATTGCCCGGGGAAGACATTTCCGTCGAAACGTTGGGGGGAACGTGCGAAGCGCGGTCATGCGATTCGGCATCGTCGGGCTGGTCGCGGTGGGCATCGCGGCATACGTCGCGTCGGTTGCCCTGTACGCCCACAGCGGTAATTGGCATCGCGCGGTGGATCCTCCAACGGTCGGCGACCGGACCACGGCGACGTTGACGGTGGAAGACATCCAGTCCAATTACAGCGTTCTCAACGCCAACCTGACCATTTCCCCCGGAGCCGCGCTGCTGGATCCCCAGACCCAGCACCTCAACCAAGACGTCAGCATCAGAGTCAGGTCCGTCGCAACGCCCGTTCGCCGCAGCTGGACGAAGGGAATGCTGCCCGGCGTCTTTCCCGTCCCGCTGACGGTCGCGGGCGACATCGAGAGGTGGCCGTTCGACGACTACCGCTCGGGGCCGATCGAGGTGGAGCTCATCCGCGGCGCCGGGAGCGTCCCCGAACAGGTACCCGTGACGTTCGTCGACCGTTTTCCCGGCTGGCATCTCGAAGTCACCAAGCCCGGTGAGCTCGGTCCCTACCACCTGGAGGTGGAGAGATCGCTGGGCGCGGCGGCGTTCGGTGTCGCCATCCTCGCCGTGCTCGTCGCCATCGCCGGTGTGGCCCTGTTCGTCGCGATCCAGACCGTGCGCGACCGGCGGAAGTTCCAGCCACCCATGACGACGTGGTACGCGGCGATGCTGTTCGCGGTGGTGCCGCTGCGAAACGCCCTCCCCGGCTCGCCGCCCTTCGGCGGATGGATCGATATTGCGCTCGTGATGTGGGTTCTCGTCGTGCTGGTGATCTCGATGCTGCTCTACATCGCCTGCTGGTGGCGGCATTTGAGGCCGGTGCCCGCGCCCGCACCGGCGGAACCCGCCCCCGCACCGGCGGATCCGGCCCCCGCTCCGGCGAAGTAGCCAACCGCCGGCGGCGTGTTCGCCACCGAAGTTGTCCGGCACCCCGCCACGCGTGCGAAGGTTGATGTTGTGGCGCAGCAATCGGTTCGCAGGCGAGTGCGCAGCATGACGCTGGTGGTCTGGCATTTCGTCATCAGCGCGCCGCTGACCTACGGCTGGCTGTTGGTGCTGATGGTCACGACGTTCATCCAAAACCATCTCACCGGCCGAGAGCTGCACTCGGTGCTGCTGCACCGCTCCACCAACATCCACGAGTTGGGCACCGACCCGCTCGGCGTCCTGTTCTCCAGCCTGCTATGGATCAACGGCAGGAACTTGGAGCCCTACCTGCTGCTGTTCACTCTTTTTCTCGCGCCGGCCGAACACTGGCTCGGCCAGCTCCGTTGGCTCACTGTGGGATTGAGCTCGCACATCCTCGCCACCTACATCAGCGAAGGCATCCTCTACTTCGCGATCGAGGACCACGATGCCCCGCAACGGCTGGTGCACGCGCGCGACATCGGGGTCAGCTATTTCCTCGTCGGCGTGATGGCCGTGCTGAGCTACCACATCATCCGGCCGTGGCGCTGGGGATATCTGGGGGTGCTGTTCATCATCTTCGGTTTCCCGCTGATCACGATGGGCAACGAATTGAACTTCACCGCGATCGGGCACTTCGCCTCGATCCTCATCGGCCTGTGCTTCTACCCGATGACTCGCACGAGCTCAAAGCGCAGTAGCCCGCTGAGTCCCGCGCGCCTGCGGGCCATGGCGCGCCGCAGCGTGCCACCGGAGACCTCGACCTGATGCGGCATTACTACTCCGTCGACGCGATCCGCCAGGCCGAGGCGCCACTGCTGGCCAGCCTGCCCGACGGTGCGCTGATGCGGCGCGCGGCCTATGGGCTGGCCAGCGAGATCATCGGTGAGTTAGCCGCCCGCACCGGCGGGGTAACCGGGCGACGTGTGTGCGCGGTCGTCGGCTCCGGGGACAACGGCGGTGACGCGCTGTGGGCGGCAACCTTCCTGCGCCGTCGGGGCGCGGCCGCCGACGCGATCCTGCTCAACCCCGATCGCACCCACCGCGACGGCCTGGCGGCGTTCCGCCGGGCCGGCGGTCGCATCGTCGAAAGTGTCTCGCCGCCAACCGATGTCGTCATCGACGGCGTGGTCGGCATCTCCGGCTCCGGAGCGCTGCGACCCGCTGCGGCCGCAATCTTCGGCGCGGTCGACGATGCGCGAATCCCGGTGGTCGCCGTCGACATTCCCAGCGGCATCGACGCGGCGACCGGGGCGATCACCGGCCCCGCGGTGCGCGCCGTGCTGACCGTCACTTTCGGCGGGCTCAAACCCGTGCACGCGCTGGCCGACTGCGGGCGGGTGCGGCTGATCGACATCGGGCTCGATCTGCCCGACACGGACATGCTGGGTTTCGAGGCCGCCGACGTGGCCGCCCGCTGGCCGGTGCCCGGGCCCCACGACGACAAGTACACGCAGGGCGTCACCGGTGTGATGGCCGGCTCGTCGACCTATCCGGGCGCCGCCGTGCTGTGCACCGGAGCCGCCGTCGCGGCCACCTCCGGCATGGTCCGCTACGCCGGCAGCGCGCACCACGAGGTGCTGACGCACTGGCCCGAGGTGATCGCCTCGCCGACCCCCGCCGCCGCCGGACGGGTGCAGTCCTGGGTCGTCGGGCCGGGACTGGGCACCGACGACGCCGGAGCCGCCGCGTTGTGGTTCGCGCTGGAAACCGACCTGCCGGTGATCGTTGACGCCGACGGGCTGACCATCCTGGCGGCCCACCCCGAGTTGGTGGCCAACCGCGCCGCGCCGACCGTGCTGACGCCGCACGCCGGTGAATTCGCCCGCCTGGCGGGCAACCCGCCCGGTGATGACCGGGTAGGCGCGTGCCGCAAGCTGGCCGACGCGTTCGGTGCCACGGTGCTGCTCAAGGGCAACGTGACGGTCATCGCCGATCCCGGCGGCCCGGTCTACCTCAGCCCGGCCGGGCAGTCCTGGGCGGCCACCGCCGGCTCGGGTGACGTGTTGTCCGGCATGATCGGTGCGCTGCTGGCGGCCGGCTTGCCGCCGGCAGAGGCGGCCGCCGCCGCGGCCTTCGTACACGCACGCGCGGCGGCACTGTCGGCCGCCGACCCGGGCCCCGGCGAGGCCCCCACCTCGGCATCGCGCATGGTGCCGCACATCCGAGCCGCCCTGGCCGCCCTGTAGCAACGGAAAGGAACTCCTGTGCCACACCACCCGTCCCAACCCGCCCACTCGATCGCGCCCGCCTATACCGGTCGGCTGTTCACCGCGCCGGTACCGGCGCTGCGGATGCCCGACGAGTCGATGGATCCCGACGCCGCGTACCGCTTCATCCACGACGAGCTGATGCTCGACGGCAGCTCGCGGCTGAACCTGGCCACCTTCGTCACCACCTGGATGGATCCCCAGGCCGGACGGCTGATGGCCGAGACGTTCGACAAGAACATGATCGACAAGGACGAGTACCCGGCGACCGCGGCCATCGAGCAGCGCTGCGTGTGCATGGTCGCCGATCTGTTCCACGCCGACGGGCTACGCGACGACGATCCGTCCAGCGCCACGGGAGTGTCGACGATCGGATCCAGTGAGGCGGTGATGCTCGGCGGTCTGGCGATGAAGTGGCGGTGGCGCGAGAAGGTCGGCAAGGACTGGAAGGGCCGCACCCCAAATCTCGTGATGGGCTCCAACGTCCAGGTGGTCTGGGAGAAGTTCTGCCGCTACTTCGACGTCGAACCGCGGTATCTGCCGATGGAGGAGGGGCGCTACGTCATCACGCCCGAGCAGGTCGTCGACGCCGTCGACGAGGACACCATCGGGGTGGTGGCAATCCTGGGCACCACCTACACCGGCGAGCTGGAACCGATCGCCGAGATCTGCGCGGCGCTGGACAAACTGGCCGCCGGGGGTGGGGTGGATGTCCCCGTGCATGTCGACGCCGCCAGCGGCGGATTCGTCGTGCCCTTCCTGCATCCCGAGCTGAAGTGGGACTTTCGGCTGCCCCGGGTGGTGTCGATCAACGTCAGCGGCCACAAGTACGGGCTGACCTATCCCGGCGTCGGGTTCGTCGTATGGCGCAGCAAGGAGTACCTGCCCGAGGATCTGGTGTTCCATGTGAATTACCTGGGCGGCGACATGCCGACCTTCACGCTGAACTTCTCGCGCCCCGGCAATCAGGTCGTCGGCCAGTACTACAACTTCCTGCGGCTGGGCCGCGAGGGTTACACGCAGGTCATGCAGACGCTGTCGTCGACCGCGCGCTGGCTGGGTGAGCAGCTGCGGACCGGCGAGCACTGCGAGTTGATCTCCGACGGTTCGGCGATCCCGGTGGTCAGCTTCCGGCTCGCCCGCGGTCTGGGCTACACCGAGTTCGACGTCTCCCATGAGCTGCGTGGATACGGCTGGCAGGTGCCCGCCTACACCATGCCCGACAACGCCACGGACATATCGGTGTTGCGCATCGTGGTGCGCGAGGGGCTGTCCGCAGACCTGGCCCGCGCCCTGCACGACGATGCCCGCACCGCGCTGGCGTCGCTGGACAAGCTCAAGCCGGGCGGGCACTACGACGCCCAGCACTTCGCGCACTGACCCGCACGAATGCGGCGCGCAGGGTTGTCTCTGGGACAATGACGGCCGTGGCCGTTACGCCGATATCGCTGACACCGGGCGTCCTCGCCGAGGCCCTGGTGGACCTGGGCGCGATTGAGCACAACGTGCGGCTGCTGTGCGAGCAGGCCGGCGGCGCGCAGGTGATGGCCGTGGTCAAGGCCGACGGCTACGGCCACGGGGCCACCCAGACGGCGCGCGCCGCGCTGGCCGCCGGGGCCGCCGAACTGGGTGTCGCCACCGTCGCCGAGGCGTTGGCGCTGCGCGCGGAGGGAATCACCGCGCCGGTGCTGGCCTGGCTGCACCCGCCCGGCATCGACTTCGGGCCCGCGCTAGAGGCCGACGTCCAGATCGCCGTGTCGTCCGAGCGCCAGCTCGACGAGCTGTTGGACGCGGCGCGTCGCACCGGCCGCACCGCGGCGGTCACCGTGAAGGTCGACACCGGGCTGAACCGCAATGGAGTACCGCCGGCGCAATACCCCTCGATGCTGACCGCGCTGCGCCGGGCCGTCGCCGAGGAGGCCGTCGTGCTGCGGGGCCTGATGTCGCACATGGTGTACGCCGACCAGCCCGCCAATCCCGTGAATAACCTTCAGGCCCAACGCTTCAGCGACATGCTGGCACAGGCACGCGACCAGGGGGTGCGGTTCGAGGTGGCGCACCTGTCGAATTCGTCGGCCACGATGTCGCGTCCCGACCTGGCCTTCGACATGGTGCGCCCCGGCATCGCGGTTTACGGGCTGAGCCCGGTACCCGAGCGGGGCGACATGGGCCTGGTGCCCGCGATGACGGTGAAATGCACTGTGGCCCTGGTGAAATCGATTTGTGCGGGGGAGAGCGTGTCCTACGGCCACACCTGGACCGCGCCGCGCGACACCAACCTCGCGCTGCTGCCGGTCGGCTACGCCGACGGTATCTTCCGGTCACTGGGTGGGCGGCTCGAGGTGTTGATCAACGGCAGCCGGCGACCGGGCGTCGGGCGGATCTGCATGGACCAGTTCGTCGTCGACCTCGGCCCGGGGCGCACCGACGTGGCCGAAGGGGACGAGGCGATCCTGTTCGGGCCCGGCACCGGCGGTGAACCCACCGCGCAGGACTGGGCCGACCTGCTCGGCACCATTCACTACGAAGTCGTGACCAGCCCCCGCGGGCGGATCACCAGGACCTACCGCGAGGCGCAAACCGTTGAGTCGTGAGAAACCCCGCAGGCGCCGCAAGGGCAGGGCCTGGCTTGCGGGAGGGGCGGGAGTCACAGCCGTCGCGACCATCGTCGGCGCCTCGGCCCGCCGGTCGATGACCCAGCGCTCCACGGGCGAAGACCCCTACGCGCACGAGGATTTCAACAGGCTCGAGGACGATGCCGGCCTGGTGGTGACCATGCCCGACGGGATTCCGCTGGCCGTCCGCGATACCGGTCCGGCCGATGCACCGCTGACCCTGGTGTTCCTCCACGGTTTCTGCTTGCAGATGGGTGCCTTTCATTTTCAGCGCACGCGGTTGCCCGACGAGTTGGGCCCCGACGTGCGGATGGTCTTCTACGACCAGCGCGGCCACGGGAGATCCGGCGAGGCGGACCCGGAGACCTACACGCTGACCCAACTCGGCAGGGACCTCCAAACCGTGCTGAACGTCGTGGCGCCGCGCGGAATGGTTGTGCTGGTGGGCCACTCGATGGGCGGCATGACGGTGTTGTCCCACGCCCGCCAGTTCCCCGAGCAGTACGGGCGCCGAATCGTCGGCGCCGCCATAATTTCCTCGGCGGCAGAGGGTGTTTCGAGGTCGCCGCTGGGGGAAATACTGAAAAACCCTGCGCTGGAAGCGGTTCGGGTCGCCGCGCGATCCGCGCCGAAGCTGATGCACCGCGGCCGCAACGTGTCCCGGTCATTGATCGGGCCCGTGTTGCGGGCAGCCTCCTACAGCGATCTACAGGTCAGCCGAAGCCTGGACGCGTTCTCCCAGCGCATGATGAACGCCACCCCGATACCCACCATGGTCGGCTTCCTGGACGCGTTGGAGAAACATGACGAAACCGCCGGCCTGTGGACGCTGCTGCGGGTCCCCACCCTGATCGCGTGCGGCGATCACGACCTGCTGACCCCCGACGAGTATTCGCGAAAGATGGCCGCCAGCCTGCCGCGGTCCGAACTGGTCATCGTCGCCGGCGCCAGCCACCTGGCGCTGCTGGACAAGCCCGACGCCATCAACGCCGGACTGGTCCGCCTGGTCCGGCGGGCCACCCCCTCCAGAGCGGCCCTGCGGCTGCGGCGAATGCGTGAAAGGTTGCGGCGCCGCCGTGGCTGACCAAGAAGAGGGCACCGCGACGTGCGAGCGCGTCGAAGACACCATGGCGCTGGGGTCGCGGCTGGCGCGACAGCTCCGGGCGGGCGACGTCGTGGTGCTCTCCGGCCCGCTCGGCGCCGGAAAGACCGTGTTGGCCAAGGGCATTGGTGCGGCCATGGAAGTGGACGGGCCGATCACCTCACCGTCGTATGTGTTGGCGCGGGTGCATCCGGCCCGGCGCCCCGGCGCCCCGGCCATGATTCACGTTGACATGTACCGGCTGCTCGACCACACCGGCAATCAGGGCGCCGATCTGCTCGGCGAACTCGATTCACTGGACTTGGACAGCGATCTCGACGACGCTGTCGTGGTGGTGGAATGGGGCGAGGGCCTGGTCGAGCGGCTCGCCGAGCGTCATCTGGACATCCGGCTGGAGCGCGTCACCCATTCCGACGTCAGGATCGCGACGTGGCGGTGGGCCGACAAGGACCATGCATGACGATCGTCCTCGCCCTCGACACCTCCACGCCGGCCGTGACGGCCGGCATCGTGCGGCGTGACGACCTGTGTGTACTGGCCGAGCGGGTCACCGTGGACGCCCGGGCCCACGCCGAACGCCTCACCCCGAATGTGCTTGCCGCACTGGCGGATTCGGAGCTGACGATGGCCGAGCTGGATGCCGTGGTGGTGGGCTGCGGTCCGGGCCCGTTCACCGGTCTGCGGGCCGGGATGGCGACCGCGGCCGCCTACGGGCATGCGCTGGGCATCCCGGTGTACGGCGTGTGCAGCCTGGACGCCATCGGTGGCCGAACCACCGGGGACACGTTGGTGGTTACCGACGCCCGCCGCCGCGAGGTGTACTGGGCTCGCTACCGCGACGGCGCGCGCACCCATGGCCCTGCGGTCAGCGCCCCCGCCGACGTCGACCGTGGTGGCGCCGCGGCCGTCGCCGGCTCACCCGAACACGCAGGCCTGTTCGGCCTTCCGGTGCGCGAGCCCAGCCGCCCGACGCCGGCCGGATTGGTTGCGGCGGTGGCCGATTGGTCCGTCGAGCCCGAACCGCTGGTGGCCCTCTATCTGCGTCGGCCCGACGCCAAACCGCT
>DASTKA010000708.1:0-2087 GCA_035716165.1 Mycobacterium sp.
ATCTCGCCCGATCCCCGGCCCGGATGACCCACCGGATCGGCCGGGCTTGTCCGGCCCGACCCAACAGGAGAACCCGATCCGCGTATTTGTTCGGTCATCAGCACTTCTCCCGGTCGTTGAGATTGCAGAGCCGGCCCGGGCCGGTGAGGTGTCGGCGAACAGGCCGTTCGGGTCATGCTCGGCCCGGCTCTAGCGGTGAAGGTTTCGCCGGCCATTGCTCAGCGCATGACCAGGCCGCCATCGGCGGTGAGCGTCTGGCCGGTGAGGGCTTCGGCTTCGTCGCGGGCGAGCCTGGCCACGACCGCGGCCGTGTCGTCGGGTGTGAGCGGCCGGTGCAGCGCCATGTGTGCCTCGGTATCGGCGAATTCGGCCGCCGCCCGGGTGGCGCTGGCAGAGGTGCGAGTCAGGCCCGGCGCGACCGCGGTCACCGCGATCCCGTCGCGGCCGAGCCCGACCGCGAGCGTCCGCGCCATCCCGATCAGCGCGCCCTTCGACGCGACGTAGGAGAGCATCTGACCGTCCGGCGGGCTCCAGAACGTATTCGAGACGATGAAGATCACGCGGCCGAACCCCCGATCTCGCATTCCGGGAACGAACGCCTGCGTGAGCAGCAACGCGGACTCCACGTTGACCGCCTGAACCTGGCGCCAGGCGCCGAGTTCGATCTGCTCAACCGGCCCGGACTTGAATATCGCCGCGGCGTGGACGAAGACGTCGCATCGGCCGTGCCGGTCGAGCACCAGCTTCGCCGCCCGGCGTACGTCATCTGCGTCGCCCAGGTCGACGACGACATCCCCGGCGCGGTCGAGGACCACCACGGTGTGGTCGGGTGCGAGCCGTGCGACGATCGCGCCGCCGATGGCACCGGCGCCGCCGGTGACTACAGCAACACGACGGTCCCCGTCGCCTTTCCTGAACATCAGTGGCCCTCCGTTCTTTGGGTTGTCAATTGCTGGTGACCGGACGTGCCGTCAAGAGAATCGGCGCCCTGTCCAGCAACTGTTGGTCCCCCTTACCGGCCCTGGTTGCGCCCGTGATGGGCGCTGATGGGTTGGGTCAGCGCATGGTCGCCCTGTCGGTCGTTCCAGCGCGGGTTTGTCAGAACACGGCGCGGTGTCGGTAGTCGTAGTGCTTGCTTGTGTGGCCTTTGCTGAAGCCGCAGCGCAACCCGGCATCCATGGATTTGTGGAACTCGTAGTGACCGCACAACTCGGTGGCGTCGAACGCGATGGTGACGGGCGGCGAGACGCTCGGGATCCTCTCGTCCACGCGAATGCATTGCTCGCAAGCGCAGGAAATCGAGTGGTAGCACAAGGTGCCGGGCATAGCGGTGCGCATCCCAGATGCGTGGGCGAACCGCGCGGTGTGCACCACGTCGGTGGGTGACTGGGCCGATACGGCGACAGAAGGCCGCCGGCCGGAAGCCAAGTTCCGCGCCTGACGCGCCTGGTCGTAGCCGGCTTCGCCCGGGACCGAAACGTGGCCCGCGATGGCGGCCCGTAATGTTCCGGTGGCGCGGCGGGTGACGGCGGCCTGGGTGGTCATGGCTTTCTTGCCTCCGCGGTAACCCCGGCCGTGAGGCCGGAGACGTGCGTGTCGCGTGGTGACGGCTCATATCGTCCGGTCCAGAATCCTGTTTGTACAAACAAGTATGTGCCGTTGAGTTTGCTATGTCAAGCAAGTAGACTGACAATCGTGGCAGACCAACCAGACCAGCAGCTGCCCGCGCCGCTGACCCCAGATGAAGAGCTGGCCTGGCGGGCCCTCGCACGCGCGGTCCTGGTCATCCCGCGGGTGCTGGATGGCGAGCTGCTGCGGTCCCAGGGGCTGAGCCTCACCGAGTACTCCGTACTGATAAACCTGTCCGAGGTGCCCGGCCGGTCCATGCGGATGAGCGAGCTGGCCAACGACGTCTCGATCTCAGTCAGCGGACTGACTCGCGTCGTCGAGCGGCTGAGCCGCCAGGGACTGGTCGAGCGGGTCAAAGCCGACACCGACGGCCGCGGCCAGCTGGCCGTCCTCACCCCCGCCGGCTTCGCCCGGCTGGAACAGGCCTACCCGACCCACCTAGCCGGCGTGCGCAAACA
>DASTKA010000709.1:0-5097 GCA_035716165.1 Mycobacterium sp.
CCGGGTGCCATCGTCACCTCCGCGGCCGACCGCGTGGAGCTGCGGGGGTGGGCCGGCTCCCTGAAGCGGCACGGCGAATGGATGGTGCCCACCCGCCTGGCGCTGGTGCGCCGCCTGGGATCGATCGACCTCGACCTCACCCGGGCCCGGTTCGCCGGGCCGGTGGTGGTCATCGAACTCGACATGAAGTTCGGCTCCCTGGACCTGCGGCTACCGGACGGCGCCAGCGCCTCAATCGACGACGTCGAGGTCTACGTGGGCAGCGCCAGCGACCGCCGCAGAGACCCACCTGGTGAGGGCAGGCCGCACGTCGTGCTGACCGGGCGGGTGGTGTGCGGTTCGGTGATCATCCGGGGGCCGCGCCGCTCGCTGCTGCGCCGGCAGCGGCCCTGATCGTGCCCCTGCGTCGCGGTTAAGCTGTTCGCATGCCTGCTCGCACCGCGCTTGCCCCCGGAGAGTTGTCCCCGACTCTGCCGGTGCCCAGCCGGATCCCGCGCCCGGAATACGTCGGCAAGTCGACGGCCCAAGAGGGCAGCGAGCCGTGGGTGCAGACACCCGAGGTGATCGAGAAGATGCGCGTCGCCGGGCGGATCGCGGCCGGCGCGCTGGTGGAGGCGGGCAAGGCCGTCGCACCCGGGGTGACCACCGACGAACTGGACCGCATCGCCCACGAGTACATGGTCGACCACGGCGCCTACCCCTCGACGCTGGGCTACAAGGGCTACCCGAAGTCGTGCTGCACGTCGCTCAACGAGGTCATCTGCCACGGAATCCCCGACTCGACGGTGATCGCCGACGGCGACATCGTCAACATCGATGTCACGGCCTACATCGACGGGGTGCACGGTGACACCAACGCGACCTTCCTGGCCGGCGATGTCGCCGAGGAACACCGGTTGCTGGTGGAGCGGACCCGGGAGGCGACGATGCGCGCCATCAACGCCGTCAAGCCCGGTCGTGCGCTCTCGGTCGTCGGCCGCGTCATCGAGTCGTACGCAAATCGGTTCGGCTACAACGTTGTTCGCGACTTCACCGGTCACGGCATCGGTACCACGTTCCACAACGGCTTGGTCGTCCTGCATTACGATCAGCCGTCGGTGTCCACCATCATCCAACCGGGCATGACGTTCACCATCGAACCCATGATCAACCTCGGCGGTCTGGATTACGAGATCTGGGACGACGGCTGGACGGTGGTCACCAAAGACCGCAAGTGGACCGCGCAGTTCGAGCACACCCTGCTGGTCACCGACACCGGCGCCGAAATCCTCACCTTGCCATGACGTTTGCCGGATGACCGGTGCCCTGCTGGTCGCTGGCACCAGCTCCGACGCCGGGAAATCAATGGTGGTGGCAGGCCTGTGCCGGTTGTTGGCCCGTCGCGGGGTCCGGGTCGCCCCGTTCAAGGCGCAGAACATGTCCAACAACTCCGTGGTGGCCGTCGGCGGCGGTGAGATCGGCCGCGCCCAGGCGTTCCAGGCGCGAGCGGCGGGGCTGGAGCCCAGCGTGCGATTCAATCCGATCCTGCTCAAGCCGGGCAGCGACCGCACCTCGCAGCTGGTGATCAAGGGTCAGGTCGCCGGCTCGGTCAGCGCGAAAAGCTATGTGCGGCATCGTGATCGGCTGGCTTCCATCGTTCTCGACGAATTGACCCGGTTGCGCGACGAATTCGATGCGGTGATCTGTGAGGGGGCCGGCTCGCCGGCCGAGATCAACCTGCGCGCGACCGATCTGGCCAACATGGGGCTGGCCCGCGCCGCGGATTTGCCGGTGCTTCTGGTCGGAGACATCGACCGCGGCGGCCTGCTGGCGCACCTGTTCGGGACGGTCGCGGTGCTCGAACCCGACGACCAGGCGCTGATCGCCGGTTTCATCGTCAACAAATTCCGCGGCGACCCCGCGCTGCTCGAGCCCGGGTTGCGTCAGCTGCAGGACATGACGGGCCGCCCGACATACGGGGTGCTGCCGTACACCGACGAACTGTGGCTGGACGCCGAAGACTCGCTGTCGGTAGTCGCGCACCGCGTCATCGGCACGCCCGCACCCCCGCGCGGTGAAGACTGGCTGCGCGTGGCCGCCATTCGGCTGCCCCGGATTTCCAACTCCACCGACGTCGAGGCGCTGGCGTGCGAACCCGGTGTGCTGGTGCGCTGGGTCACCGGCCCCGCCGACCTCACCGACATCGACCTGATTGTCATCCCGGGCAGCAAAGCCACTGTGTCCGACCTGTCTTGGCTGCGCGATCACGGCCTGGCCGACGCCATCACGGCGCACGCCCATGCCGGCAAACCGGTGCTGGGAATCTGCGGTGGATTCCAGATGCTGTGCAGTCGCCTAGACGATCCGGTCGAATCCGGGACCGAGGGCGTGCCCGGGCTGGGGCTGCTGGACGTCGACATCACCTTTCATTCCGAAAAGACCTTGCGTCGTTGGCAGCAACCGCTCACCGGCTACGAGATCCATCACGGGCGGGTCAGCCGTTGCGCCGAACAGAGCTGGTTCGCGCCTGATGCGGATCCGCACCCGCATGGCGTGGTGCGCGGCGCGGTTTTCGGCACCCATTGGCACGGCCTGCTCGACAACGACCGATTCCGGCGCGCGTGGCTCGCCCAGGTCGCCGAGGCGGCCGGCCGCGTCGGCTTCGTGGCCGGCGACGTCGACGTCGCCGCGCGCCGCGATGCCCAGCTCGACCTCGCCGCCGATCTGCTGGCGTCGCATGTGGACGTCGATGGCATTCTCAGCCTCCTTGACGGTCCACCGCCACGGCGGCCGCATCTCACAAATCGCCTGCAGCCGTAGGCCATTCGCCTTGATGGCGGCGCGAACGTCGCCGGTGAAGAAGCGGTAAACAAGTTAAGTCTGCGTGTTAAATGCCCAGAATCGTCGCACTCGCATCCCGTTTCGCTGTAGCGTGCTGGGGTGCCCACGATGATGACCACCCTGGACGGGTTCCCCGTGCCGGTGGTTGTCGCGGGCCCGGAGACCGGCGTCGTCGTCGTCATCTTGGGCGACGAGGACCGCGTCCCGGCGGCGTACGACGCCGTCTGCGAGCGTCTGCACACCGCATCGCTCCGGACGGTTGTGGTCGGCTTCGATCCGCGCCTGACGCCCAAGTCGATCATCGGCATTCTCGACGCGCTGGGCATCGGGTGGGCCGTGGTGATGGGCGACCGCGCCGGCGCCGAGCTCGCCTGGGAACTCACCGCGACCCGGCTGGGCCGGTTCGTCGGGCTGGTGGTCATCGATCGCGGTCATCCGCGGGCCTCCGATTACGACGGCGCCATCACCGATGGACACTGCCCCCCGGTCGAGATCGGCACCACCGCGTTGGTCAGCTCGCCGGCCGCCCGGGCGGTGGCCCAGGCCAGCCAGCGCTACGTCTACGCCGATTACCGGGTGGTGCACCTGGGGCGGCGCAGCGTGCAGGAGTCGACGGCACAACTGGCCGCCGAAATCATATTGCGCACCAGTGGCTGGTAGCGGCTGGTTGACTGACGGTCGTGGCCAGTGAAGAACCCGCTGTGACCGAGCCGAATGACACGATGCTGTCGTTGCCCGCGCTCGAACGACTGGTCGGCAGCGGCGAAGTGGACACCGTCATCGTGGCGTTCGCCGATATGCAGGGCCGGCTGGTCGGGAAGCGGATCGACGCCCGGCTGTTCGTCGACGAGGTCGCCGCCCACGGCGCCGAGTGCTGCGGCTATCTGCTCGCCGTCGACGTCGACATGAACACAGTCGGCGGCTACGAGATGTCGAGCTGGGACACCGGCTACGGCGACACCGTGGCCACGCCCGACCTGTCCACCCTGCGGCGCATTCCATGGTTGCCCGGTACGGCGTTGGTGATCGCCGACGTGGGCTGGGCCGACGGCAGCCCAGTCACCGTGTCGCCGCGGGCGATCCTGCGCCGCCAGCTCGACCGGTTGGCCGAACGCGGCCTGGCCGCCGACGTGGCGACCGAGCTCGAATTCATCGTGTTCGACGAGCCCTATCGCCGGGCGTGGGCCAGCGGCTACCGCGGGCTGACCCCGGCCAGCGACTACAACATCGACTACGCGATTTCGGCCTCGTCGCGGATGGAGCCGCTGCTCCGCGACATCCGGCAGGGAATGATCGGCGCCGGGCTGCGCTTCGAAGCCGTCAAAGGCGAATGCAACAGGGGACAGCAGGAAATCGGTTTCCGGTACGCCGAAGCGCTGGTCACCTGCGACAACCACGTCATCTACAAGAACGGCGCCAAGGAGATCGCCGACCAGCACGGCAAGAGTCTGACATTCATGGCCAAATACGATGAGCGAGAAGGGAACAGCTGTCACGTGCACCTCTCGCTGCGGGACTCGCACGGCGGGGCGGTGTTCGCCGACCCCGGCCGCCCGCACGGCATGTCGTCAACGTTTTGCAGTTTCGTGGCCGGCCTGCTGGCCACCTTGGCCGACCTGACGCTGTTCTACGCGCCGAACATCAACTCCTACAAGAGATTCGCCGACGGAAGTTTCGCGCCCACGGCACTGGCGTGGGGACTGGACAATCGCACCTGCGCCCTGCGGGTGGTCGGTCATGGGCACAACACGCGCGTCGAGTGCCGGGTTCCCGGCGGGGACGTCAACCCGTATCTGGCGGTCGCGGCCATCGTTGCCGGCGGGCTGTACGGTATCGAACGGGGCCTGCAGCTTCCGGAGCCCTGCGCGGGAAATGCCTACCAAGCTCCCGGCGTCCGGCGGCTGCCCGTCACCCTGGCCGAGGCGGCCTCGGCGTTCGAGCGCTCGACGCTCGCGCGGGACGTGTTCGGCGACGATGTTGTCGCCCATTACCTGAACAACGCGCGGGTGGAGTTGGCGGCGTTCAACGCCGCGGTCACCGATTGGGAGAGGATGCGTGGGTTTGAACGCCTTTAGGCCTGTGGTCGGCCTGACCACCTACCTGGAGCGCGTGCAGACCGGCATCTGGGACATCCGTGCCGGGTACCTGCCCGCCGACTACTTCGAAGGTGTCATCCTGGCCGGCGGGATTGCGGTGTTGCTGCCACCGCAGCCGGTGGACGCCGAGATCGTCGACTCGGTTCTGGACAGCCTGCACGCGCTGGTGATCACCGGGGGC
>DASTKA010000710.1:0-2892 GCA_035716165.1 Mycobacterium sp.
GTGGCGAGCATCCCAGGGACATTCGTCCGGGTCACGAGCGTGGACATCTCTTCAAACAGAGCGAGGGCGCGGTCGGGTCCACCGGCATCAGCGCCACCGCCGCACCAGGGAAGACAAACCCCCGGCGGGTCTTCCCGCGCGTCGGCAACCGGATCCCGCCACCGCCAAGGCACGCGGAGGGCGACGCTACTTCCCCGGCCGGCGGCTCGTTTGCAACTTCGGTTATCAGGGCGATCCTCCTTGCCGTAGGACTCTCCAGCGTCGTAGCACGGAGCCTCCTGCCTGCCTATTTGCCTGTGGCTCGCAGCGCGAGCGTCGAGTCCTCGTCGCCGGCGCCCGTGCGGGGAGTGATCCGCCGCCAGGGCCCTGAGTTCCGCAGAATGTAGGCAGACGTATGCCCCAAAAACACACCGTGAGCAGGGTGTTCGGGCGCGACGGAGCGATCGGGTCGTGTTACTACGCGGCGGGGCTGTGCCGCTCAGCGGCGGCGTTGAGGTCGCCGGTTGGATCCACCCGGACGCGGCGGTGTTGGCGGCGTCGGGGTGGCCGCGGGGGTGGCGCCGGGCTTGGCCTCGGCGGTGGTGTCGTGACGTGCCCAGCGTTGCCATGCGCTGGCGCGGGTGACGCCGAGAAGATCCGCGATCTCGGCCCAGCTGCAGCCGTATCGTCGGGCGTCGCCGATGGCGGGGCCGAGGCGTGCGTCGAGCTGGGCGGCGAGGCTGGCGAGCAGGTGCAGGGCGCTGGCGGGGTCGGGGGGGTCGAGGTTGCGGGCTCCGGCGAGCTGGTGGGTGGCGGCGTCGAGGGCGGCGTGGGTGTCGTCCCCGGTGGCGGGCGGCAGGTAGTGGTCTCGTCGGGGAGGTCTCATCGTCGCCTTAGATGCGCGGATGTCCATACGGTTGGCTAGTGGCCGGCGGGGGTGAAGTCGAAGTAGCAGGGCGGCTCGGGAAGGGTGAGCGCGCGCAAGATGGTGTGCTGGCCGGCGGTGAGCTCGCTGCGCTGGGCGACGGTGCCCTCGCTGGTGGCGAGGGTGACGAGATGCAGGCGTTCGAGCTCGTTGCGGATGTTGCGCCACGTGTCGCCGACTTGGGTCTCGGCGACCCGCAGGATCAGCAGGGCGAGCCATTGCAGCTGCACGTGGGCGCGGATGCGGTCCTCGCGGCGGTGGTAGACGGGGCGCAGGTCGATCGTGGACTTGAGGTCCCGCCATCCCCGCTCGGCCTCGTACAGGCCCTTGTAGCCCTCGGCGATCTCCGCGGCGGTGAGGGTCTCGTCCGAGCTGCGCAGCAGGAACTTGCCGTCGTAGTGGGCGTCGCGGGTGACCGCCGCCCGGTCGACGCGCAACAACCCGCCGGGCGTGGTGCGCAGGAACCGGTTCAAGGCCGGCTTCGTCTTGAGCCGCCCGGCCAGCTCGGCCCGTTGGCGGGCCGCCATCGCGTCGGAGCCGGCGATGCGCTCTTCGAGGCGGGCGACGATCTGGGCGCGCACCGCGGCGTCGCGCCCCGCGGCCTCCGGGTTGTGGCAGATCACGAAGCGGTCGCGGGCGGTCCCGTCGTCGAGGCGCACCTCCTTGACCCGCAGGTTGCCGGCCACGGTGTGGTAGCGGCCCTGGCGCCCGAGCGCGGCGGCCGCCTCCTTGCTGTCGCCGCGCAGCTTCTCGCCCATGATGTAATGCCCGCCGCCACGCTGGAGGTAGCGGCGGTTCTGCGCGGAGGTGAACCCCCGGTCGAGCGCCCAGATCACCCGGCCCAGGTTCCAGTCGCGCAGGTCGTCCTTGACAGTGCGGATCAGCACCTGATCCGACGTGTCGCCCGGGAAGGTCCACACCCGCACCGGGATCCCCTCCCGGGTGACCGCCATCCCCAACACCACCTGGGGCAAGTCAGGTCGGTGGTCCTTCGAGTGGCCGTACGTGCGCCACGCCCGCTCCACCGCCCGGCCCTCCTCGTCACCGCCCTCCTCGTCGTCGTCGACGAGGGCGTCGTCGGCCGAGTCGGTCTCCCAGTAGGTGGAGGACGTGTCGAAGAACAAGATGTCGACCTCGAGGTTCAACAGGTTCGCGACCGAGAAGAACACCGCCTCTTGCAGCTCGGCCAGCATCGACAAGAACACGTCCATCGCCCGGTAGCAGGAGTCCTCGTCCGTGTCCGCCAGCCCGGGGATGAACACCCGCTCGCGCACCCACCCACATCCCGCCAGCTTCGACAACGGCGTCGGCGACAGGCGGTTGGCGACCATCGCGAACACCACCCGCTCCACCAACCCGGCGTCGACCCGCCGCCCCCGGCGCGGGCGGCCCTCGAGCGCGGCGATGATCGCCCGGCCGATCCCCAGGCGCTCCCACAGCCGGTCGGCCACCCAGGCCGCCCCCATCGGGCGGCTGTCGAGCACCGTCACATCCCCACCAGCGCCCGCCGCCACCGCGGCCGCCGGGTCCAAGAAGCGGCTGATCGAGCGCACCAGCCGAGCCAGCGCCTCGCGGTCCACCTGATCGGCCCGCCCGAAGTTGTGCACGATCCGAGCCTTCGGCGTCCCCGTCACCGGGTCACGCTCGTTGTGCGCCAACGCCAGGTAGGCGACCTCGCCGCCGTCAGCGTTCCGGCGCCTGGTCTCCCGCAGGTACATGCCTACAACACTACGACCGACATCCACCCGAATGGCGGATCCTCGACCACGTCGTGTGCCTACAGGATTCTGACCCCCAGGCCCCCCGCCAACCCTCTCACCAGCCCAAACGCGTCGGCAGCGACCGAAATCTGCCTACATTCTGCGGAACTCAGGCAAAGGCGAACGGCTGGGCACCCCGGTCGAGTTGGCGAAAGCGGCGACGGGCTGGAAGACCGTCGAGCTCGATTGGCGAGGGGCCACCGTGACCAAACAGCTGTGGAGCCGAGA
>DASTKA010000711.1:0-10365 GCA_035716165.1 Mycobacterium sp.
CTCGGCGTCCAAGTCGGCTCGGCTGCCTGATCGAGTTGACTACCCAAGGCCGGCTACGCCCGTGAGCGAATGGACCATAGGGGCGGTTTTCGACGAAATCGCCGACGTTATTCCAGACCGGACGATGACGGTCTGCGGCAGCCGGCGCAGCACCTTTCGCGAATCGGCCGAGCGCAGCCGGCGGCTGGCGAACTGCCTGGCAGGCAACGGGTTAGGAGTGCACCGCGAACGCGCGGCCCTGCAGAACTGGGAGTGCGGGCAGGACCGGGTGGCGCTGGTCATGCACAACGATCTGTACCCCGACATGGTCATCGGCTGCCTCAAAGCCCGCACCGTCCCGGTCAACATCAACTACTACTACACGCCGCATGAGGTCCGCGAGTTGCTCGACTACGTGAATCCGCGAGCGGTCATCTACCACCGGGGGCTGGGCGCAAAATTCGCCGATGTGCTGACCGATGCCGGCGCCGACCTGTTGTTGTCGGTCGACGACGGCAGCGACGCGCCGGAACTGCCGGGGGCGGTGTCGTTGGACGATGCACTGGTGCAAGGGGATACCGACCAGAGCGTGCGGGCGTCCCCGGACGATCTGCTGATGATCTGCACCGGCGGCACGACCGGCCGGCCCAAGGGTGTGCTGTGGCGACAGTCCGACATGTACGTGACGTCGATGGTGGGGGCCGACCATGCGTGCGCCCGGGAGATCCACGACAAGGTGCGTGGTGACGCCGGCGCGCCGTGGTTCGCCGTCTCGCCGTTGATGCACGCGGCCGGCATGTGGACGGCCTTCGCGGCGATCATGGCGGGCACGCCCGTGGTGCTCTACGACACCTCGAAAAGGCTTGACCCGCAACTCGTCTGGGAGACGGCCGAGCGTGAGAAGGTCGGCATGATGACCATGGTCGGAGATGCCTACGCCGCACCGCTGGTGGCGCAGTTGCAGTGCGGTTCCTACGACCTGTCGTCGCTGTATGCGATCGGCACCGGCGGTGCCGCAACCAATCCGAAGTATCAGCAAGCCCTGCTGGAACTGCTACCCCATATCACGCTCATCAACGGCTTTGGCTCGTCGGAGACCGGAAACATGGGTTTCGGCCACAGCCGGCTAGGCACGCAAGCCGATACCTTCACGCTGCGCGAGGGCGGACTGGTGCTTTCCGAGGACTACAGCCACTTCCTTTCCCCCGGCGAGCCGGAGGTTGGCTGGGTCGCCAGGGAGGGGCGAATACCGTTGGGATACTTCAACGATCCCGATGCCACCCGCAAGACCTTCCCCGAGATCGACGGCAAGCGAGTGGTGATCTCCGGTGACCGTGCCGCACTGGAAGCCGACGGGGCGTTGCGGCTGTACGGCCGTGACTCCCTGGTGGTCAACACCGGCGGCGAAAAGGTCTTCGTCGAGGAAGTCGAAGAGGTGCTGCGCGCACACCCGGCGGTCGCCGACGCGCTGGTGGTCGGTCGCCCCAGCGAGCGCTGGGGCGAAGAACTCGTCGCCCTCGTCGAACTCCGCCATGGCGTCGCTGGATCCATCGAGAAGGCCGCCGACGAGTTGCACACGCTCTGCACGTCGCGACTGGCACGGTTCAAGGCGCCCAAGGAGTTCCTCGTCGTCGAGCGGGTCCAGCGCCTGGGCAACGGCAAGGCCGATTACCGTTGGGCGAAACATCATGCAGCAGCAGAGGCGCCGATCTCGACATGAAAGCTATCGATTGTCTGGTCAACGTGCACTTCGGCGAGACCGAGCAACAGCCGACCTGGATGCTCAAGGTCCGTGACGACTATTTCAAGGGCCCCGAGAACATGTTCGCACCGGTCGAGTTGTCGAAGCTGCTCGACGAGATGGACGCCCAGGGCGTGCGCAAAGCAATCCTGATGGACAACATCGCCAAGCCCTCGGTGACCGCGCGCAAATTCGTCGAGGAGAAGCCCGACCGTTTTGCGCTGGCGATGGGCGGGGTCAACCTGCTACGCCCGATGCCATCCCTGCGCGAGCTCACTTCGCTCGTCAATGATCTTCCCATCGCCTATGCCGCTGTGGGACCGAGCTTTTGGGGCGACGGCCAATACCCGCCCAGCGACGCCGTCTATTACCCGCTGTACACCAAGTGCGCCGAGCTGGAGCTGCCACTGTGTGTCAACACCGGCATTCCCGGGCCCCCCATCCCCGGGGAGGTGCAGAATCCGATCCACCTCGACCGGGTGTGCGTGCGCTTCCCGGAGTTGAAGCTGTGCATGATTCACGGTGCCGACCCGTGGTGGGACATCGCGATCAGGCTGTTGATCAAATACAACAACCTGCGGTTGATGACGTCGGCGTGGTCACCAAAGCGGCTGCCGGAGAGCCTGTTGCACTACATGCGGACCCGCGGACCGAACAAGGTCATCTTCGCTTCCGACTGGCCGGTGCTGAAAATGCACCGCGTCGTTCCCGAAGCGACCGGGCTGGATCTGCCCGCCGACGTACTCGACAACTACCTCTACAACAACGCCCGGGAATTCTTCTTCGGTGGCCAGGAGGAAGGCTGAGAATGGACCGCTATGAACTACGCAGGCTCGACTACAGCCTGACGCCGGATCACGAGGCGTTGCAGGCCGCCTACCGCGATTTCTTCAAGACGCATTGTTCGATCGAAACCGTCCGCGCCGCGGAGGAAACCGGCTTCGACAAGAACCTGTGGGAGCGATTGTGCGCCATGGGCGCAACGACCATGGCGGTTCCGGAATCGGCCGGCGGGGACGGCGCGACGCTCGTCGACCTGACCTTGGTGGCCGAGGAGATCGGCCGATCGCTGGCACCGGTGCCGTGGATCGACCAGGTCTGCACCGCACGGCTGCTCGCGCGCCTCGGCGCGGCCGAACCAGACATCGTTCACGGCAAGCGACTCGCCGCATTCGATCCGCAGCAGGACAACGCATCTGGGGCGCGGCTCCTGCCCACCGGGTCGATCGCCGACCAGATCATCATGCGCGACGGGGCCGACGTCGTCGCGCTGACGTTCGGCACACGCCCGACGAAGGTGGACAACATCGGCCGGCTGCCCATGGCCTGGGTCGACCCGGCGACCGCCGACACCCGCACCGTGCTGGCCACCGGGTCCGATGCCTTGGCGGAATATCAACGAGCGCTGGACGAGTGGCGGGTGCTCAGCGCCTCGGCGTTGGTGGGCCTGGTGGAGGAGACCATGACCATCGCGGCCGAGTTCGCCAAGACCCGGTACACACTGGGTGTGCCGATCTCGACGCTGCAGGGCATCTCCCATCCGCTGGCCAACATCGCCATCACCGTGCAGGGCGGCCGCAACCTGGCTCGGCGCGCGGCCTGGTTCCTGGATAACGAGCCGCACGAGCGCCCCGAGCTGGCGGCCTCGGCGTTCGTGTTCATGGCGGAGGAGGCGGCGAAGGCCGCTACCATGGCGGTGCATATCCAAGGGGGCCTTGGTGTTTCGGCGGAGGCGGCCGCGACGGCGTATCTGGTCCGTGCCCGTGGCTGGGCGCTCGCCGGTGGGGATCCCGGCGCCAGCGCGAAGTACGTCGGCGAGCTGGTCGCCGCACGCGAAAGTGGAGAGGGCGCCTAGGTGGATTTCTCACGGGTTACGTTGTCCGACGCCGATCAGCGCTTCCTCGAAGAGGCGCGCGATTTCTTACGCACGCACGTGACGGAGGAGGTCAGGAGCCGGGACCGGGAAACGGGCGACAACTTCGACGAAGGAGTGCACCTGGCGTTGGGCGCCGCCGGATACCTCGAACGCGAATGGAAGTCGCAGGCCGACGGGGGCTTCAGCCGGGTGCGTCGCCGCATCTGGGAGCTGGAGAAGCGGCGCGCCCACGTGCCGTGGGTGACCTGGGGTACGACCGCCATGGTGGCACGTTCGGTCGCGAAGTTCGGCTCCGCGGAGTTGCGGGACGAGGTGTTACCGGGCGTCTTCACCGGACACGTTCGGTTGTGCCTGGGCTATACCGAACCCGAAGGCGGGTCCGATATCGCCACCTGCAAAACCCGTGCGGTCCGGGAGGCGGACGGATCGAGCTGGATCATCGACGGCTCCAAGATGTTCACCACCGGAGCGCACAACTGTCAGTACGTATTCCTCATCACCAATACCGATCCCAACGCCCAGAAGCACAAGAGCCTGACGATGTTCCTGGTTCCGCTGAATTCCCCGGGCATCGAGATCCAGGGCATCCGCACCGTCGACGGCGACCGCACCAACATCGTCTACTACAGCGACGTGCGCGTCGACGACAAGTATCGCCTCGGCGACGTGAACGCCGGCTGGACGGTATTGCGCGAACCCCTCAACACCGAACACGGGGCGGTCGCGGCCGCCCCGGACGGGCTGCAGGACGTGTCGATCATGATGCACCAGGCCGGTTTCATGGCCGACGCCCTGGACAAGGCCGCGGCCAGTGTGTCAAAGCGGGATCCTAACGGGCACAAGTTGATTGACGACGCCGCAGTGGCGTACCGCTTGGGCCGCAGCGCCGCGCGGATGGAGGCGTCATTGAGCGCGCCCAGCATCTTCGGGCGCGTCGCCCTGGCGCAGACGATGCGTGACATCTCGCCGGACTTGATGGACATCCTCGGCACCGCGTCCACCCTGCCCTTCGGCACCGACGGCGCGGCCGACGACGGCGCCGCGGAGTACGTGTACCGGTTCGCGCCGCTGGTCGGGATCTACGGCGGCACCCTCGAGGTGTTCCGCAACATGATCGCGCAGTACATGCTGGGCCTGGGTAAGCCGGCATACGCGCCGGTCGCGCAGAAGGCCTCGTAGCCGGGGGAGCGCCGTCGAACGTGCACTCAGTGCGAGAAATCAACCCCTTTTTCGCACTGGATGCACGCTCGGCGACGGGGAGCGCCGTCAGGTCGTGAGGATGCTCGCCGCGGCGGCGCCCGGTGCGCCGTACAACTGGGTGAATCCCACCTTCGGGTTGCCGGGCACCTGGCGCTCGCCGGCCTCACCGCGGAGTTGGCGCACGATTTCGTGGATCTGCCGCAGACCGGAGGCGCCGATGGGCTCGCCGTTGGCGATCAACCCGCCGTCGGTGTTGACCGGCATCGCGCCGTCGATCTCGGTGGCGCCGTCGGCCAGGAGCTTCTCCTGATCGCCGTGCTCGCAGAACCCGCACTCGGCCATGTGGATGATCTCGGCGCCGGCGTCGGTGTCCTGCAACTGGATCACGTCGACATCGTCGGGGGTGATGCCGGCCTTATCGAAAGCGGCATGGGCCGCGTAAACCGTTGGGGACACGTCTTCTTCGACGGGCGCGCAGGTGGTGTTGACCTCGTAGGCGCCGTAGCGGCGGGTGCGGACCTCGACCGCCCGTAGATAGACGGGCTTGGAGGTATAGCGGTGCGCGATCTCCGCCCGGCACATGACCACGGCGGCGGCGCCCTCGTCGGGCGCGCAGAACATGTATTGGGTCAGCGGATAATTGAGCATCGTCGAGTTCAGGATGTCTTCTTCGGAGATCGGCTTGCGGCGAAATGCGTTGGGGTTGAGGGCCCCGTTGCGGAAGTTCTTGGCGGCGACCTTGGCCAGGGTCTGCTGGGAAATGCCGTGATCGTGCAGGTAGCGGTTGGCCTTCATGCCGAAGAACTGGGTGGTGAGGTACTGCCCGTTCTCCGCATACCAGCGCGGCATCCCGACCAGCGCGGGGTCCTCGGTGAACGCACCGCGTGGGTGCTTGTCCAGGCCGACGGCGATTCCGATGTCGTAGTCGCCCAGTCGGATGCCGTCGGCACACGCCTTGGCGGCACTGGCGGCGGTCGCGCATGCGTTGAAAACATTGGTGAACGGGATGCCGGTCAGGCCGACCATGCCGACGATCGCGTCCGGGTTGGCCACCGTCCAGCTTCCCCCGGTAGCGAACTGGACGTCTCGCCAAGCGATTCCGGCATCGGCAACCGCGGCGAGGATGGCGTCGACGCCCATCTGCATAGCCGACTTGCCCTCGAAGCGCCCGAACTGGTGCAAACCCACGCCGATGATGGCGACATCCGGGTCACTGGAGGTCACGCAATGGCTCCTGCATTCTTGAGTTCCTCGATGCGGTCCCAGTCCATGCCGAGTTCCATCAGGACAAGCTCGGTGTGCTCGCTGGCCTGCGGCGCCCGCGTCGTCGTCAACGGCTCGTGGTTGAACTGAACGGGGCCGCGGACCACGCGGAACGGCTTGCCGCCACCGGCAAGCTCGACTTCGGCGATCATGTCGTTGGCGATCGCCTGCTCGTCGTCGACCAGGTCGAGGAGGCTCTGGAACGGCGCCCATTGACCCTTCATGGTCTTGAGGTGTTGTCGCCAATAGTCGAAGGGCTTGTCCGCGAAGGCTTTTGCGATCAGTTCGGCGGCGGCGTCGGCGTTCTGGATCAACGGGAGCACATCGGAAAACCGGGGATCGTCGGCGGCCTCGGGAATACCCAGGTGTTCGAAGGTGTCGCGGATCAGCCCGGTCGGGCTGATGATGCACAGGTTGATCGTGCCGCCGTCGGAGGTTTCGTAGTTGCCCATGAAGGGATTGACCGAGGGCGCGCCGGACCCGGGCATGGGCGTGCGCATGACCTCGCCGGTCTCCATGCCCTGCGTCACGCTGGCGCCCGCCGCCCACCAGGCCGTGCTCAGCAGCGACACGTCGAGCTCGACGGCTTCACCGGTGCGCTCCCGATGCAGCAGCGCGGCCGAGATGCCGCCGGCGATGAACATGCCGCCGATCGAGTCGCCGAACGCGGGAATTCCTTGTCCCAGTGCGCCGCCCAGCTCCTCGGGCGTCAGGGCGTAGCCGATGCCGCTGCGCGTCCAGAACGCTGTGCCGTCATAGCCGCCGGTGTCGCGTTCGGCCCCTTTGTCGCCGTAGGCGGAGCCGCGGGCGTACACGATGTTCGGATTCACCGCGCGAATGTGCTCGACGTCGAACTTGTGCTTCTGCCGTTGCGCGGGCTTGTAATTGGTGAGGAACACGTCCGCGGTCCTGGCCAGCTCGTAGATCACTTCCTGACCCCCCGGAGTGGAGATGTCGATACCGACGCTGCGTTTTCCGCGGTTGGGATGCTCCATCAGCGGGTGCCGCTCGGGATCAATCTGTATGCCTCCCATATTCAGGAAGCCGCGCTGCGTATCGCCGCGCCCCGGGTGTTCGACTTTGATGACGTCCGCTCCCCAGTCGGCCAGGATGGCTCCCGCCGCGGGAACGAACGTGAACTGCGCGAGCTCCAAGACCCGAAAGCCCGTCATGACTTTGGTCATTTCAAGACCATCTCCTCACTCCTACTTGGCGTCGAACGTCACCGGAAGCGCGTTCGGCGACCGGAACGGCTGGCCGTGGATGTGCGGGTCGCCGTCCGTCAGCAATGTGACTTTGGTGAGCCGGTCCAGCAGGCATTGCATCGCGACGCGTGTCTCCAGGCGCGCCAGATGCAAACCCAGGCAGGTGTGCTCACCCGCGGCGAACGAAATGTGTGGCACGTGCTTGCGGAAGATGTCGAACTCCTCGGAGCGTTCCCAGCGGCGCTCGTCGCGATTCGCCGAACCGATGCACACACCGATCACCGAACGTGCCGGAATCTTCACACCTTCGACCTCGGTGTCTTCGGTCGTGAAGCGTTGCACGACGGTCAGCGGCGTCTCGTAGCGCAACCCTTCCTCGATGGCCGGTGCCAGCAGCTCGCAGTCGGCTTGCAGCGCGGCGAACTGCTCCGGATGCGTGAGCAGCAGATACAACAGGTTTCCCGACGAGCGGTAGGTGGTTTCCAGGCCGGCGGGTAGCAGCAGCCGCAGGAACGAGTAAATGGCTTCGTCACTGAGCTTTTCGCCGTCGATCTCCGCGGTGACCAGGTCACCGATGATGTCCTCGGTGGGCTTGGATTTGCGCTGTTCGATCTGTTCGAGGAAATAGTCCTTGAGCGCGGCCGACGCCTCGAAGGCGGCCTCGTAATCGACGTGATAACTGATCAACTGGACGGCGCGCTTGCGGAACATCGGCAGGTCGTCGGCCGGCAGGCCCAGCAGCTTGGCGATGACGCGGGTGGGGAATTCGAAGGTGAAGTCTCGGATCAGGTCGGCGCGACCGGTCTCGATGAACTCGTCGATCAGCGCATTGCAGATCGGTCGCACGATGGTGGGCTCCCAGCGGGCCAGCGCCTTGGACTTGAACGCCGCGGAGACCAGGTTGCGGTGTTCGCGGTGTCTCTTTCCCTCCATCGCCAGAATCGTCGGCCCCATGAACAGGCCGATGGTCTTGTCATACGGCTTGGATGTGAACACCCGGCCGTCCCGGAACACCGTGTTGACCGCGTCGAACGACATCGCCGAGTACTCCTGCTTGGGCCTCAAAGACTCCGGCGTCTTGGAGTAGTCCATCACCGTGCCGGCGAACACGCCGGCCTCCCGCCGCTTGCGGGCAAAGAACGGGTAGGGGTCACGCAGGCTGACGGTCTCGTCGCCGGCACCGGCGGCGGTGTGAACGTTGGTCGTCACCTGATCTCCAGCAGCTTGATCTCAGCGGGATCGAACACTTGCTTCGCAAGATCGTACTGTAATTCTTACAGTAGGCAACATGGGCCTGCCGCGCGGGATCACCGTTCAGCCATTCACCGCCTGCTCGCGCGCCCAGCGGTAGTCGGCCTTGCCCGACGGGCTGCGCTCGATGACCGGACGGAACACGATGGCTTTGGGGAGTTTGTAGCGCGCCAGCGTGTGAGCGGCGTGCGCCACCAGTTCCCCGGCCTCGACGTCGGCGCCCGGAGCGAGCGACACCACGGCCACCACCTCCTGGCCCCACCGCACGCTGGGCCGTCCGGCGACCACCACGTCGGCCACCGCGGGATGCGACGCGATTGCCGTTTCGACCTCCTCGACGAAGATCTTCTCGCCGCCGGAGTTGATGGTCACCGAATCCCGGCCCAGCAACTCGATGGAGCCGTCGGTGCCGTGGCGCGCGCGGTCACCGGGGATGGCGTACCGGACCCCGTCGATCACCGGAAATGTCTTGGCCGTCTTGGCCGCATCGCCCTTGTAGCCGAGCGGAACGTAACCTCGCTGCGCCAGCCAGCCCATCCCGTCATGCCCGGGTTCCAGGATTGCCGTCAGGTCGTCGGCGGCCACAAACGTGTCCGGCCCGGCGTTGAATGTCCCGGTGGCCACCGCCCCCGATGTCGACATGTGGTGCATCTGCGCCCCGGTCTCCGACGATCCGACGCCGTCGACGACGACGGCGTTGGGTAGGGCTTCGATCAAGCGTTGCTTGACGTACGGGGTCAGCAGGGCACCGCCGTTGGCGACGACCGCCAGCGATGACACGTCGGCGATCCCCTTCTCGATGGCGGCGACCAAGGGGCGCGCCATCGCATCGCCCACGACCGTGACCACCATGACTTTTTCGCGCTCGATGGTGCGCACCACGTCTTCGGCGTCCAGATGATCGACGACCGTGGGAAAGACGACGGACTGCCCCGTGGTGATCGCGGTCATCACGCTCCACTGGGCCGCACCGTGGATCAGCGGGGGCAGGATCATCAGCTTGGTCCCCGGGCCGGAGGCGGCACGCTCGACGATCTCCTCGATGGAACTCGACGGCTCGCCCGTCATCAGATTCCGTCCCCCGAAGGACGTCATGAAAATGTCGTGCTGCCGCCACAGCACGCCCTTCGGCATCCCCGTCGTGCCGCCGGTGTACAGGACATACAAGTCGTCGGCGGAGTGCTGCACCGGCGGCGGCTCCGCGGACACCGATGCCAGGGCGGCCTCGTAATCGACTGCGCCGTCGAGCAACTCGTTGCCCGAGTCGTCGGCGATCTGGATCAGCACGCGTAGCTGCGGGAGATCAGGCAGGATCTCGGCAACGCGCGGTGCGAACGCGGAGTGATAGAGCAGCGCCGTCGCCCCGGCATCCGCCAGCAGATATTGCAGCTCGCTCTTCACGTAGCGGAAGTTGACGTTGAACGGCGCGACGCGCGCTTCGAAGCTGCCCACTAACGCCTCGACGAATTCGTTCCCGTTGTAGGCGTAGAGGCCCAGCAGGTCTTGGCCCACCTCGTGGCCGCCCAGCGCGGAGCGCTCGGTATGGCATCCCAGGCCCTGCGAATGCAGGTATGCGGCCAGCCGGTTGGAGCGATCGATGACCTGCGCGTAGGTGTAGCGCCGGTCCCCCTGAATGATGAGCTCCCGATCGGGGATCGCGGAAGCGACGGCCTTCGCGACGGCCGGAACCGTGAATGTTGTTGTGCTGTCGGACATCGGGCCTCTCACGGCTGGTGGGGTAACAGACGAACCATCAGGCCGTTGGCTTCGCTGAGCAAGGTTCCATCGGCGGCTGTCATAGTAGCGTCAATGAAAACTTTCCTGCCGTCGACGCTGGTGATGCGGCCGTG
>DASTKA010000712.1:0-3596 GCA_035716165.1 Mycobacterium sp.
GCAGGTACGCCATCGGCGCGGGCTGGTCGGACCGCTCGAATGCCCGCTGTAGGGCTCGCGCGCCGACCCCGGTTGCTCGTGCCAGTTCGGCAGTGTCCCATGGTGTTTCCGGGTGTGCGTGCATCAGATCGATCGCCCGTTTTGCGACAGTGGCGCTTGCCGCCCCTTCACTTTCAGCCAAAGCCTCGGTGTAATTGTGGGGTTGTATCTGCAGCAGCCCCTGCATCAGCAGAAGCTGCAGGTTCCCCACTGCGAGCCGGTGGTTGAGAAGCCCTCCCGGTCGCTCGACTTCACGTGCCAAGAGCCGGACTAGATAGTACCAATCTTGGGCGGCGGTGGTGCTCAGATTGAACTGCCGGGCAAAGGTAATCCGTTTGCGCACAGGACGATTCAGCATACCTTCCAGCTGCCGGCGCATCTGCGGTTCAGAGACCTTGAGGCAGATCTGACCGCAGTCACCGGACCAGTCAAGCATGCACGGCGTGCCCGGTGTGAACACCGCGAGTGACCCGGTCGTCGTCTTAATGAGCCCCCCGTCACGCCATCGGCTCACCGCCCTGCCCGACAACGGGGCATCGATGTAATAGGCAGTCACGTCGTCTGCCCGGATGGTGATGTCGGCGCCGAAGCCAAGGTAGCCGGCGGTGATCAGGGGGAGTTGCACCGCGTTCATCTGCATGTTTACCGAGTTGGTCTTGTTCGGGATCAGCTCGGCGTTGACATAGACGCGGCCCAAAGCATCGGCCGCCTCATCGACGTCCGTTGCCCGGACCTCAGGCGCCAGGTCGAAGGGTAACTCGGTCATTGTCGCTCCCAGCAGCAAGTCAGCGAATGGTGCCTTCCGCTCACTCAAACCCATCTCCTACTGTCGGTTCCACAGCGCGGCGGTTTCCTCGGACAATGCCCGCTTCTGCATTGCGGCGCACCAACCTGTGGTTAGTAAGAGTCGATCGACCACCTGTTCTGGCAGATCGAGACCGCTCCAAAGGGCGGGCGCCCAGGTCTAGCGAAGCCGACAGTTTTCGTACCTGTGTGTCCAAGCCTTCAGGCAGCGTCAGCGGCAGCATGTCGACGAAGACGGTCGGATCACAAGGAGGTACTCAATGGCTCGAATACTGATCGTGCTCTCCGGCAGCGACCACTGGACGTTGTCTGACGGCACCCGCCATCCCACTGGATTCTGGGCGGAAGAATTCGTCGAACCCCACCGCACCTTCCGCCACGCCGAGGTCGACGTCGACATCGCCACTCCGGGCGGTGTCCGGCCGACCGTCGATCAGGTCAGCCTGGCGCCCGATATCGCCGGTGGCGAAGAACGCGCCGCCGAGCTTCGTGGCTATTTGGAATTGCTGGAGAGCGAGCTTGCCGCCCCAATGTCGGTGGAGCACGCCGCCGACAACCTGGGCCACTACGACGCCGTCTTCATTCCGGGCGGCCACGGGCCGATGGAAGATCTGCCGGACTGTCGACCGCTCGGTCGAATTCTGGCCGGTCTGTTCGACACGGGACGAGTTGTGGCTGCGGTATGCCACGGGCCGGCCGGACTGCTGGCGGCCCGCCGCGGGGACGGCACCTGGCTGTTCGCCGGCCGACGGCTGACCGCCTTCACGAATGAGGAAGAGCGCCAAGCGGGTCTGGCCGACCGTGCCAAGTGGCTATTGGAGACACGACTGCGCGAGGAGGGGGCGGACTTCGACCAGGGGCAGCCCTGGAGTTCCCACGTGGTGGTGGACGGGCGCCTTGTCACCGGCCAGAATCCGGCGTCCTCGAAGCAGGCGGCCGAACGCACGCCTGCGGTCCTCATGGCGGCACAGTCCCCGCAGTCGTGACGAGGAAGGAGCCACGGATGCATGTTCGGTACACGCTGATAACCGCCGACCCTGAACGGATTGACGACGCCATCGCGTATCTCGCGTCTGATGGCCGATCGCGCCTTGAGTCAGAAGCTGGCGAGAAAGGAATGTCGCTGCAGGTATCTCCCGACCTGGCCGTCGCGGTCCTCGAGTCGTTCTGGGTCTCACACGATGCCATGCGAGAAAGCGAACGCGTGGAGGCCGGTGTCCGCGACGAAGCGATCCGTCTTGCGCTCGGCACCGCCTCGGTCGAACGTTTCAGGAGGGCGAGCGTGACTCGGGTGGGGCGAGAAGAGGGCGGAGCGGGCGTGCGCCACACCGTCTATCAGACGAATCCGGCCGCACTCGACGATGCGATCGCCGGATATGAAGACACAGCGGTGCCTTGGCTGACGGAAACCGACGGGTTCGTCAGTGCAGCCCTGTTGGTCGATCGCCGCTCCGGACGACAACTCAGCCAAACCATTTGGCGCGGCATCGACGCGTTGGTAAAGAGCCGTAGTCCTGCCGCAGCGCTCCGGGTGGACGCCGTCGCGGCGACCAACAGCGCCGTAGTCGCACTCGAAGAGTACGGGCTGGTGTTTCGGTCTATCCCGACGGAGTGATCGACATCGCAAACGCGACAGAGCATTACGTCCCAGGAACGCATTGATGGTCACCATCGGGCGAGTGCCGCTCCAAAGATTGACTTCGGATCCGAGAACAACACCATCACACTTGCGGCCACAGGGCACCGTGTCGTGAATGCAGCGACTGGGTAACGACCTTGCAGAGGCGCGAAAGTGCCCTAGGCGGCACAACGCCGGTTCATCACGTGCATGGTCGCTGTGACTCCTCATGACAAAGTCGGGGGCCAAGAATCGACCCGCCGGGCCGTCTACTGCCGACGAACGAGTGAATACCGTTGAGTCATGGCTAAAGACACAGAAAACCAACACACCAGCGACACCCAAACCACCACCGAAAACCAAGGCACCACCGGACAGGACTCCACAGACCTACAGGCGCCCGGAGGCAACCCGGACAACCGCGACACTGTTCAAAACATGGACGCACCCGAACTCCGCACTGCCGTGATAGAGCTGTTGACCATCATTGACGATTCCGATGATTTGGACGTGGTCGTCACCATCTCGGACGACGGCACCGTCCTCGTCGAGGCTGCCTAGTCCGACGAGCACTGGAGAATCCGATGTCACAGGAACTCAGAGGTCAGCGCGTCGGCATATTGGCCGCCGACGGCGTCGAGCGAATCGAACTGGAACAGCCCCGTGGGGCGTTACACGGTGCGGGAGCCACCACCGAGGTCATCTCGCTGCATCCGGGCGAGATTCAAGCCCGGCAGTTCGACATGGAGCCGGCCGGAAGCTTTCCGGTCGACCGCTTAGTCACCGACGTATCCGCCGATGACTATGACGCGCTGCTGATGCCGGGCGGAACCGTCAACCCTGACAAACTGCGTATGAACGCCGACGCGGTTGGCTTCGTCAAGGCATTCGCGGACACTGGCAAACCGATCGCAGTGATCTGCCACGGTCCGTGGACTCTCGCCGAAGCGGATGTCATCCGGGGAGTGAGGATTACGTCATGGCCTAGCATCCGAACGGACCTCCGGCGGGCCGGAGCGGACGTGGTCGATGAGGAGGTCGTGATCGATCGTCAGTTCATCTCCAGTAGGTCACCCAACGACCTACCGGCTTTCTGCGGCGCGATAGTGGCCCAGTTCGCCAAGGCGAAACAGCC
>DASTKA010000713.1:0-2161 GCA_035716165.1 Mycobacterium sp.
AGCTGAAGATGGCCCGCGACGAGGGGCATTGGGCGGTGCGGTGGACCACCACCGCGCTGCACGCCAAGCTCGGCGAGCATCAGACGTTCGCGTTGCGCGAGGACCGACCGCACCGCGCCTCAGTGAACGAGGTCGGTGGCAGCGACGTCCTGGTGCCCGGCTTCCTGTACCACTACACGCTGGACGCCACCCAGGCCGGGCCCGCCCTGAGCGGCACGACGCACGCCATCGTCGACGCGCTGCACCCCTTCAACGACGGCCTCAACGATCCGCAGCTGCTCGCCGAGCAAGCGAGCTCGACGCCCCACCCGGTGGACCTCGGAGTGACGCTGCACCCCGACGACAACGACAAGGTGTTCCCGCTGATCGGGCGGCTGCCCGGCGTCGTCGTCACGCCCCAGCCCGAGATGCTGCCCACCGACCCGCATTTCGCCCCGACGGTCATCTCCGCGGTGAAGAAGGCCGTGGTCGACCAGCTCGACGGCGAGGCCGGCTGGCGGGTGGTCAGCGTGAACCAGAACGGCGTCGAGGTGGAGGTGCTGCACGAGGTCGAAGGGTCGCCGGCGCCGTCGGTGTCGATCACCCTGGACCGCGCGGTGCAGAACGCCGCCCAGCACGCGGTGGACACCCGGGGCGGCAAGGCGATGATGGTGGTGATCAAGCCGTCGACCGGAGAAATCCTCGCGATCGCGCAGAACGGCGGCGCCGACGCCGACGGCCTGCTGGCCACCAACGGGCTGTTTCCGCCCGGGTCGACGTTCAAGATGATCACCGCCGGCGCCGCCATCGACCGCGACATGGCCACGCCCAACACCATGCTGGGCTGCCCGGGCCATGTCGACATCGGGCACCGCACCATCCCCAACTACGGCGGCTTCGACCTCGGCGTGGTGCCGATGTCGCGCGCGTTCGCCAGCTCGTGCAACACCACCTTCGCCGAGCTCAGCAGCAGAATGCCGCCTCGCGGACTGACGCAGGCGGCCACCCGATACGGCATCGGGCTGGACTATCAGGTCGACGGCATCACCACGGTGACGGGATCGGTGCCGCCGACGGTGGACCTCGCCGAGCGCACCGAAGACGGGTTCGGCCAGGGCAAGGTGCTGGCCAGCCCGTTCGGTATGGCCCTGGTGGCGGCGACCGTCGCCGCGGGCAAGACGCCGGTGCCGCAACTGATCGTGGGCCGGCAGACCGCCGTCCAGGGCGACACCACGCCGATCAGCCCGAAGATGATCGACGCGCTGCGGCCGATGATGCGGCTGGTGGTGACCAACGGGACCGCCAAGGAGATCGCGGGCTGCGGCGCCGTGTACGGGAAGACCGGTGAGGCCGAGTTCCCCGGCGGATCGCATTCCTGGTTCGCCGGCTTCCGTGGCGATCTGGCATTCGCGGCGCTGATCGTCGGGGGTGGCAGCTCGGAATACGCCGTCCGGATGACGAAGGTGATGTTCGAGTCGCTGCCGCGGGACTTTTTGGCCTAGTCCGATGGTGGCGACCCGCTGCGCCCGGCTACGCCGCGCTGGCGATCGCCACTAGCCCACCCGGCCCGCATCAGCGGTAAATTGCGAGCATGACGGATACCGGCGGCGACATGGTGGCCTTGCGGGTCTCCGACGCGGACCGCAATGGCACGATGCGGCGCCTGCACAACGCGGTCGCGCTCGGGCTGATCGATATCGACGAGTTCGAGCAGCGCTCGTCGCAGGTGTCCTATGCGCGCACGCGCGGCGAACTGGACGGCTTGGTCGGCGATCTGCCGGGACCGGGCGCCATCGTCACCTCCGCGGCCGACCGGGTGGAACTGCGGGGCTGGGCGGGTTCGCTGAAGCGCCACGGCGAATGGCAGGTGCCCACCCGCCTGGCGCTGGTTCGCCGGCTGGGCTCGGTGGAACTCGACCTCACCAAGGCCCGGTTCGCGGGACCGGTGGTGGTCATCGAGCTCGACATGAGATTCGGCTCGGTCGAGATTCGATTGCCCGACGGCGCCAGCGCATCGATCGACGACGTCCAGGTCTACGGTGGCAGCGCCAGCGACCGGCGGAAGACCGCGCCGGCCGAGGGCATCCCGCACGTGGTGCTGACGGGCCGGGTGGTGTGCGGCTCGGTGAAAATCAAAGGGCCACGTCCGACGTTGCTGCGTCGGCGTCGGCGTGTTTGAGCC
>DASTKA010000714.1:0-2498 GCA_035716165.1 Mycobacterium sp.
GGGCTTCGCGACATCGGCTATCTGACCGACCTGCTGGCCCGTGAAGGCATCACGTCGATGCACTTCGTGCCGTCGCTGCTGGGGCTCTTCCTGTCCTTGCCCGGCGTCAGCCAGTGGCGGACGCTGCGGCGCGTGCCCATCGGCGGGGAGGCGCTGCCGGGCGAGATCGCCGACAGGTTCCACGCCACGTTCGACGCGTCCCTGTACAACTTCTACGGGCCGACCGAGACGGTGGTGAATTGCACCAGCTACCCGGTGGAAGGCACCCAGGGCACCCGGGTCGTGCCGATCGGCCGGCCCAAGATCAACACCCAGGTGTACCTGCTCGACAACGCGCTGCAGGCGGTTCCGGTCGGCGTGATCGGCGAAATCTACATCGCCGGAACGCATGTCGCGCACGGTTATCACCGCAGGCCGCAGTTGACGGCTGAGCGCTTCGTCGCCGACCCGTTTACGCCCGGGGCGCGGATGTACCGTTCGGGTGACCTGGCCCGTCGCAACGCCAACGGTGACATCGAGTTCGTCGGCCGCGCCGACGAACAGGTGAAGATCCGAGGTTTCCGCATCGAGCTGGGCGAGGTCGCGGCCGCCATCTCGGTCGACCCCAGCGTCGGACAAGCGGTCGTGCTGGCCATGGACCTGCCCCAGTTGGGCAAGAGCCTGGTGGGCTACGTGACGCCGGCCCCGGGCGCGGACACGGAAACGGTCGACGTGGAACGCATCCGGGCACGGGTGGCCGCGGCGTTACCGGACTACATGACCCCGGCGGCCTACGTCGTACTCGACGAGATCCCGATCACCGCGCACCAGAAGATCGACCGCGCCGCGCTGCCGCAACCGCAGATCGCAACGGCGACCGAATACCGTGACCCGGCCACGCCCTCCGAACGCCGTATCGCGCAACTGTTTTCGGCGCTGCTCGGCCACGACCGGGTCGGCGCCGACGACTCGTTCTTCAGCCTGGGCGGCCACTCGCTGGTGGCGACCAAACTGGTGACCGCCATCCGCGCGGAGTGCGGCATCGAAATCGGCATCCGCGACGTATTCGAGCTCGCCACGGTCGCAGCGTTGGCCGGGCGGATCGACCAGCTCAGTGCGGGCCAACAGACCCAGTCGCGGCCCCGGCTGATCGCCACCGCACACGACGGGCCGATGCCACTCTCTGCGTCGCAGCTGCGCAGCTGGTTCGCCTACCGCGTGGACGGTCCCAGTCGGGTCAACAACATTCCCTTTGCGGCGAAACTGTCCGGGCCGTGGGACATCGATGCGCTGCTTCTCGCGGTCGGCGATGTCGTTGCCCGGCACGAAATCCTGCGCACCAGCTACGTCGAACTGGACGGCGTGCCCTATCAGGTCGTGGGCCCGGCCGGCGTCGAGGTTCCGGTGCGCCGCGAGGTAGGACCCGACGACGCCTGGCTGCAGCAGCAGCTGGACGTCGAGCGGTGCCACTGCTTCGAGCTGGACGCCGAATTGCCGAT
The DNA here is from genome assembly GCA_035716165.1 of Mycobacterium sp. Lineage (GTDB taxonomy): Bacteria > Actinomycetota > Actinomycetes > Mycobacteriales > Mycobacteriaceae > Mycobacterium. The sequence goes on from DASTKA010000714.1 coordinate 1,479, forward strand.
CCGGGTGGCGGTGCTGCGCACCGCGAACACCACGGAGCACGTGCTGTCGCTGGTCGTGCACCACATCGCCTCCGACCATTGGTCGGCGGGCGTGCTGTTCTCCGACGTGATGACGGCCTACCGGGCCCGGCGCGGTGGAGAGGCGCCGTCCTGGGCACCGCTGCGCGTGCAGTACGCGGACTACGCGGCGTGGCAGCGCACGTTCCTGGGGGACGCCAGCGGCCAGGAATCGGCGGTCGCCGGCGACCAGCGGGAGTACTGGACTCGTCAACTGTCCGGGTTGCCGGAGGACACCGGGCTGCGCCCGGACTTTCCGCGCCAGCCGGTGCCCAGCGGTGACGGGGAATCCGTCGACTTCCATATCGATGTGACCACCCGCGCCAAGCTGGCGGAGCTGTGCCGCGAGCTGGGCATCACCGAATTCATGCTGCTGCAGACGGCCGTCGCCGTGGTCTTGCACAAAGCCGGTGGCGGAACCGACATTCCGCTGGGTACCCCGGTCGCCGGCCGCGTCGAAGCCGAGTTGGACCAGCTGATCGGGTTTTTCGTCAACATCGTGGTGCTGCGCAACGACATGGACGGCAACCCGACGTTGCGCGAGTTGCTCAAGCGGGCCCGGGAAACCGCCCTGGCCGCCTACGCCCACCAGGACCTGCCGTTCGACCGGGTGGTCGACAGCGTCAGCCCGGTGCGCTCGCTATCCCGCAACCCGCTGTTCCAGGTCGTCGTGCACGTCCGGGATCATTTGTCCGCCACCCGGGTGATCGAGAAGGCGGCCGAGGGCAGCGGGCAGCCGGACATTGTGTGCACCTCCCTGGACCCTGTCTTCGACATGGCGCACGCCGATCTGAGCGTCAACTTCTTCGGCACCGACGGGTCCGGCGACATCGGCTACAACTGCAATGTCATCTACCGCACCGAGCTCTACGCCAGGACCACCATCGAGCGGTTGGCTCAATGGCTGACCCGGGCACTCACCGAGTTTGCCGATGACCTCGATCAAACTTTGCGGGATGTCCA
>DASTKA010000715.1:0-2749 GCA_035716165.1 Mycobacterium sp.
GTCGTTTCACGCTGACCGACGAGCGGGTGCGCACGGTCGTCGCCGACTGCGATGTCCTGTTGACCCAGCTAGAGATTCCGGTGCGCACGGCGGTCGACGCCGCGCAACACGCTCGTTCGGCCGGAGCGGTCGTCGTCGTGAATGCGTCGCCGGCCGGCCAGGACCCCGGCTCGTTGAGTGACCTGGCGGCCGCCGCGGACGTGGTGGTCACCAACGAGGAGGAGGCGGCCGAGTGGCCTTGGCGTCCAACGCACTTGGTGGTGACCCTGGGCGCCCGTGGCGCTCGGTACGTTGGTGCCGATGGCGAGTTCACCGTAGCGGCTCCGGCCGTGGACGCCGTGGACACCACCGGGGCCGGCGATGTATTCGCCGGCGTGCTGGCCGCGAATTGGCCGCCCCATCCCGGCTCGGCGGATCAGCGGCGGCTCGCGTTGCAGCGTGCCTGCGCTGCGGGCGCGCTGGCGACACTGGTCGCCGGCGCCGGTGATTGCGCACCGGACGCCGAAGCGATCGACACGGCGCTCCGCGGCGCGTCCTAGCCGCGGGGCACGCTGACCGGAACCTACGAGCGCTGAGTGGACGTGTCACCCGCTGACCTGCGGTTGGCAGTGTTTGGCAGCGGCCGGCGTCGATCTGGCAGTGGTTTGCGAGCAGCGTCGGTGGCGATCGCAGTCCGCCATCGAGAAAGGAACATCATGTCCGCTACCACGATTGACCGCACCGGTACCCGGGACGGCTTGCTTCGCCTTGCCATGCGCGCCGACGCCGTCATCAGCGCACTGGTCGGCCTGGCCGGCATCCCCGTGGCCGGCTGGCTCGCCGACCTCTCGGGCACCACAAAAGCGTTCGAGTACGGCATGGGCGCGTTCTTGATCGCGTACGGCGTGGTGGTGTTCGGGCTGGCCACCTTGCCGTCCGTGCGGCGCGCCGGCATGGCCGTCATCATCGCGAACGTCGCATACACGGTGGCCGCGATCGTTCTCGTCGTCGCGGAGGTCTTCCCGTTGACGTCGACCGGCGTGGTGTTGAACCTGGCGGCCGGCGTGTACACGCTGGTGTTCGCCGAGCTGCAGTACCAGGGCTGGCGCCGCGCGAAGTCCTGAGCCCGAATTGCTCAGGGCCCGCCCGGTGCTCCCGGGCGGGGCCGCGAGCGTGCGGCCTAGTCCTCAGGGACTTCGCGTTCGATCTCGTCGAGCCAGATACGCGCCGACATATCGGACGGGGCGCGCCAATCCCCCCGCGGCGACAGCGAACCGCCGTGCGACACCTTGGGGCCGTTGGGCAGGGCCGAGCGCTTGAACTGGCTGAACGAGTAGAACCGCTGCACGAAAACCTGCAGCCAGTGCCGGATTTCCTTCAGCGAGTAGGACGGCCGTTTGTCCTCGGGGAAGCCGGGCGGCCAGATGCCGCGCTCGGGATCGCTCCACGCATGCCACGCCAGGAAAGCGATCTTCGACGGCCGGAATCCGAAACGCAGCACGTGGAACAATGAAAAGTCCTGCAGCGCAAACGGACCCACCTTCGCCTCGCTGCTCTGCAGCTCCTCCTCTTCGCCGCTGGGAACCAGCTCCGGGGTGATCTCGGTGTCGAGCACCGACTGCAGCACCTCGCCGACCTCCGGCTCGAACTGTTCCGACGAGATCACCCAGCGGATCAAGTGCTGGACCAGCGTCTTGGGCACGCCGGCATTCACGTTGTAGTGCGACATCTGATCGCCGACACCGTATGTCGACCAGCCCAACCCGAGCTCGGACAGGTCACCGGTGCCCAGCACGATCCCGCCACGCTGGTTGGCCAGCCGGAACAGGTAGTCGGTGCGCAAACCGGCCTGGACGTTTTCGAAGGTGACGTCGTACACCTTCTCGCCGCGCGCGAACGGGTGATCCATCTTCTTGAGCATCAGTTCGGCGGTCTGGCGAATATCGATCTCGGCGAACGTCACACCCAGCGTGCGGCACAGCTCGGCCGCGTTGCGCTTGGTGCGGTCCCCGGTCGCGAAGCCGGGCAGCGTGAACGCCAATATGTCACTGCGCGGGCGTTGTTCGCGATCCATCGCGCGAGCGGCAACGATCAGCGCATGCGTCGAGTCCAGCCCACCGGAGATGCCGATGACGATTTTCGGGAAATCCAGTGCGCGCAGCCGTTGTTCGAGACCCGCGACCTGAATGTTGTAGCCCTCGAAGCAATCCTGCTCCAGCCGTTCCGGATCGGCGGGAACGAAGGGGAAACGCTCGATCTCGCGCCGCAGTCCGAGGTCGCCGGAGGGCGGGTCCAACCGGAACTCGATGTGTCGGTAGGCGTCCGTCGTCATCCGGTGGTGCCGGCGGTTGTCGTCGAACGTGCCCATCCGAAGGCGTTCAGAGCGAAGCAATTCGATGTCGACGTCGGCGACGCTGCGTCGCTCCCCCTTGGGGAACCGCTCGGACTGGGCCAGCATCACACCGTTCTCGAACACCATGGTCTGACCGTCCCAGGCCAGGTCCGTCGTCGATTCGCCTTCCCCGGCAGCCGAATACACGTAGGCCGCCAGGCAACGCGAGGACGCCGAGCGGGCCAGCAGGCAACGGTCCTCGGCGCGGCCGATCGTGATCGGGCTGCCGGACAGGTTGGCCAGCACGGTCGCACCCGCGAGCGCAGCCTGCGCGCTCGGCGGGATCGGGACGAACATGTCCTCGCAAATCTCCACGTGCAGCACGAAGCCGGGCACGTCGGAAGCCTCGAAGAGCAGGTCGGGGCCGAACGGCACCTC
>DASTKA010000716.1:0-2204 GCA_035716165.1 Mycobacterium sp.
CGCATCGAGGTCGTCGTCGACACCGCGTGGAGCTGCTACAGCAGCCCCACGTCGATGGCCGCCTTCGAGATCCTGCGTGAAACGCGCGGCGGTCCGGACCCGTCGTCGCGACGGCACCTGCTCGACATGAACGCCGCGGTCGGGCAGCTGGGCCGATTGATCACCACCGACCCCGCCCATGCCGGTGTGGCGGAAGTCATCTGGGCCACGCTGCGCGGTGTGGTGCTGGCGCAGATGCTCACCGGCGCCGCCATCGATTGGAGCCTGGAACGACGTGCCCTCGTCGACATGGTCACCCGTGTGCTGCAATGACCGGATGACCCTCGACGATCTCGCCGATATCGAAGCGATCAAGCAAGTCAAATACCGGTATCTCCGCGCGCTGGACACCAAGCACTGGGACGACTTCACCGACACCCTGGCCGAGGACATCAAGGCCGATTACGGGCCATCGATCGGCAACGAGTTGCACTTCACCAACCGCGCCGACCTGGTGGAGTACATGCGGACGTCGCTGCCCTCGAACGTCATCACCGAGCATCGGGTGACGCACCCGGACATCACCGTCGACGGCGACACCGCAACGGGCAGTTGGTATCTGCAGGACCGGGTGATGGTGGCCGACTTCAACTTCATGTTGATCGGGGCGGCCTTCTACCGCGACACCTACCGCCGCACCGATGCCGGCTGGAAGATCAGCGGTACGGGCTACGACCGAACCTACGACGCCACAATGTCTTTGGAGGGACTGAACTTCACGCTCAAACCCGGTCGCGCGATCGCCGCCGACTGAGGCGTTACTTGGTGATGGCGATGACCGCGCCGGGCCGTAGCCATTTCATGATCGACACCAACTGAGCGTCGTCGACGGCCACGCAGCCCTCGGTGGGTTTCCCGTCGGTGGTGTGGAAGAAGAACGCGGCGCCTTCGCCCGGAGTCTTGTTCTTGTTGACGCCCATCACGACCGCGTGTTTGTACTGCGGGATCTGCAGGTTCTCACTGTCGCCCGTGTTGAACGGGCACTGCGCCTTCTGGCACACCTGCATCGAGTTGAACGTGGGGCTGTGGTCGTCGCCGTTCCACCAGTAGTTGGCCCCGGAGACCTGGGTGTACGGCAGCCCGGTACCCGGATTCGGCGCCGTGCCGAACGCGGAGTCGAGGCTGTACACGCCCGTCGGGGTGGCCGGAACACCGCTCTTGGCCTGCGGGGCCATCCCCGCGGATCCGACGTGCGTGGGAATGCCGGACCGCAGCGACTGCCAACCGGTGCCGGTGCGCTGGAAGATCTCCATGGTGGCGTTGGAGCCGCCGGTGCTCACCACCGAAACCACCTGCGTCGCATTGCCCACCGCGTTCGCGAACCAGGGGGCGCCGGCCGCGGCGCTGACCGGCGCGAGCACCACCGAGGCGAAAATGACGCATGCCGCGGCGCACAGCGAAGCGAGCAGTCGATGCATGCACTCCATCGTCGAACGGGCCCATCTTCCGGGTCAAGTAAAGCTTCAGTCCCGGTTGGGTCACCGCGCCGTGACTAAATGCTCACCGCGACTTCGTTGTTAGCGCACCGCGGCGGGCTCGGACGTGCCCCGCGCCGCGGCCGATCGCTGGGTCCAGGGACGAAAAGCGAAGAGACACAACAGGAAATACAGGTATCCCAGCGACCAGCCCGCCAGCACATCGGACGGGTAGTGCACGTTCAGCGCCACCCGCGAGGCGCCGACCGCCAGCACTGCGACCACCACCACCGCGATCGCGACGCGCCGGATCGGCCGGCTCATCATCGGGAAGAAGAACCACAATGCGGCGAGCAGGGCCGACATCGCCTCCAGCGCATGCCCGGACGGAAACGAGGTGGACGGCGCGCCGACCAGCATGGTCGCCGGGCGCGGACGGTTGACCAGGACCTTGGCCGCCGCGGTCGCGAGCTCGTTGAGCGGCCCGCCCGCGAAGACCAACACCAGCGCGCCACGAAGATCGCGCATCACCAGGGCGGACACCGTCACGGCAATGCCCAGCACGGACATCGGGACCGGACCCAGGGCGTAAGACACGCCTTCCCAAATCCGCAGCCACAGCGGGTGTTTGACCGCGATATCGCGGGCCGCATTCAGCAACGACCAATCCATCCGGGACAGCCATGTCCAGCGCTGGCAGTAGCCCACCCACATCACCGCGTACACCGTCGCGGCCAATACCGCGATCCA
>DASTKA010000717.1:0-2448 GCA_035716165.1 Mycobacterium sp.
CTGGTCAAGATGCGATTACGGGTGTCGGAAACCCCGGCCGGGCGCCCCCGCCGCTTGCGCCCGGCGTTGGTGGCTGTCACTGGGAGCGACCCGCTAGGGCGTCCGTCGCCGCAGCGTCGCCGCGGCCAGGCAGAGCGCCGCGAGGGCAAAGCCCAGCACCACGACGATGTCGCGCACCGCGATGAACGTCAGTTCCGGATGCGCACCCACCTGCTGTAAGGCCTCCAGCGCGTAGCTGGCAGGCAGCACGTTGCTGATCCATTGCAGCCAGTGTGGCATCAGCGCGCGCGGCACGATGATGCCGGCCAGCAACAGCTGCGGCACCATGACCAGGGGGATGAACTGCACTGCCTGAAACTCGGTCCGGGCGAACGCGCTACACAGCAGCCCCAGACCGACTCCCAGCACGGCGTTGACGATCGCGATGACGAACACCCACACCGGGCTGCCCGCCGTATCGAAACCCAGCAGCCAGAACGACACGACACATGCCACGATCGCTTGCGCCGCAGCGGCAATCGAGAAGGCGGTGCCGTAGGCGATGAGCAGATCGAGACGACGCAGCGGCGTGGTCAGGATCCGCTCCAGGGTGCCCGACGCCCGTTCGCGCTGCATCGTGATCGCCGTGATGATGAACATCACGAACAGCGGGAACAGGCCCAGCAGAATGAGGCAGGCGTTGTTGAACGGGGTCGGCCCGCCCGGGCGGTGCGGTGCGTTCTGGAACATGAAGTACATCAGGCTGATGACCAGGACCGGCACCAACAGGATCATCGCGACGCTGCGGTGATCGGCCGCCAACTGGCGCAGGATTCGCGCCGTGGTCGCGGTGTAGCCGCCTAGGTTCAGCCCGCTTCGCGCATGGTGCTGCGCTTGATGATGGACAGAAACGCGTCCTCCAGTGACGTGCATCCGGTGTCCTCTCGCAGTTGGGTCGGGGTGGTGTGGGCGACCAACCGGCCGTCACGCATCAACAACAGGTCGCCGCAGTGGTCGGCTTCGTCCATCACATGGCTGGAGACCAGCAGCGTGGTCCCGGCGCGGGCCAGTTCGGCGAACTGCTCCCACAGGTCCGCGCGCAGCACGGGGTCCAGGCCCACCGTCGGCTCGTCGAGCACCAGCAGGTCGGGCTGGCAGACCAGCGCACATGCCAGCGACACGCGCGTGCGCTGACCGCCGGAAAGGTTGCCGCACAACGCGGTTCGGTGATCGGTCAGTCCCACCCGGTCGATGGCGGCGTCGGCGGCGTGGCCGTCGAACCCGTACAGCGCGGCGAAATAGCGGACGTTGTCCACGATGCGCAGGTCGTTGTAGATCGTCGGGTCTTGCGGCAGGTAACCGACGCGGTGGCGCAGTTCGGCGCTGCCGGCGGCTTTGCCGAGCACGGTCACGGTGCCCTTGGTGAGGATCTGGGTGCCGACGATGCAGCGGATCAGTGTGGTCTTGCCGCAGCCGGAGGGGCCGAGCAGGCCGGTGATGCTGCCCGTGGCGATCTGCACCGAGAAGTCGTGCAGAGCTGGGCGTTTGCCGCGGATGACGCGTAGGTGATCGATGAACACCGCCGGCTCCGCGGGGCGGGCAATTAATTCATCACTAGATGAACTCATCATGCGATGAATAATCGTCCCGTCGCGCGGGGTTGTCAAGGTCGACTTTGAGAGACAGGCAGTCACCGATGTGGTGACTTTTCAAAAGCGCTAGCGCATTGCGGAATCGCCGCGTGGTCAGAAAGCGGCGTGGGCGGGCGGCGGCCGCCTAATTGAAGCGTTCGCCGGGCGCCGGGCGGCGCTGCGGCAGATGCCCGTGCACGCCCTCGGCGTACGCGGTTTCGGCGTGCTGCGTGACGTCGACACCCGTGGTCTCGTCTTCGGCGCTGACCCGGAAGCCGAACAGCCGATCGATCACCTTGCCCAACACGAACGTCATCGCGAACGCGTAGATCGCGACGACCACGATCGCCAGCTCCTGCTTGCCCAGCTGGCCGAAGCCGCCCCCGTAGAACAGGCCCTGCGGGCCTGCCGTCATGACCGCCGTGGCGAAGAAACCGATCAACGTCACACCCACCACGCCGCCGACGAAGTGCACGCCCACCACGTCGAGCGAATCGTCATAGTTGAAGCGCAGTTTCGCGCCAACGGCGAACGAGCAGACGATGCCCGCCGCCAGCCCGACGACCGTCGCGCCGAGCGCGTTGACCGTCCCGCAGGACGGGGTGATGGCGACCAAGCCGGCGACCACACCCGACGCCGCACCGAACGTGGTGGGCCGGCCGTCGCGGACCTGTTCGACCGAGAGCCAGCCGAGCATGCCCAGGCACCCGGCCACCAGGGTGTTGAGGAAGATGGCCGCGGCAGTTCCGTTGGCGGCCAAGGCGGAACCGGCGTTGAACCCGAACCAGCCGAACCACAGCAATCCGACGCCGACGAACAGCAACGGCAGATTGTGCGG
>DASTKA010000718.1:0-2151 GCA_035716165.1 Mycobacterium sp.
GCAGCGCGCCGGTGAGCGTGCCGAATGCGGTACACGTCAGGCGCGGTGCGCCGGCTAGCACCGTGACGACGGCGGCCACGGTGGCCGACAACGACAATCCGGCCAGCAGGCTGGTCAACCACCTGTCGGCGCGAACCGCTCGCGAGCGCAAAACCGCGCCGCTGGGCTCGATCTCGGCCGGGTCCGGCGTGCCCAGCGGTGGCGATAATCCCGCCAGGGCGATCGATGCGCGCGCCGCCACGGTGAGCAGGCTAAGAGATGCCAGCCCGGCCGCCGCGGCGATGACGTGCGGGGGCGCCCCGCTGATCACACCCACCAGCGCTGTCAGCGCACCAATCGCGGCACAGCACGACACGGCCGTCAATGTGACCACACCGCAACCCGATACGCGCATCGCCACGACCGACGTGGCCCCGCCCGCCGCTGCGGCCAGCAGGACATTGGGGGCGCCGGGCACTCCAGGCACCGCCGCGAAGCCGGCCACAGCCGCAAATACGGTGGCGATCACGCTCAGCGCCAGCCCCGCGGTTGCGTCGTTGTAGCCGCGGTGCGCGATGGCCGCCAGCCCGAGGGCGAGGGCGCCGGCCGCTATCAAGACGACCGGCGTGGCGCTATCCCGTATCGCGTTAGCGCCGAGCATGTTACGCACGATCAGCAGCCCTCCGACTCCCGCCGAGAGCATGGCCGTCGCCGCGCCGATGAGCCCGACTGCGCGCCGACGTGACAGACCGTGGCACGGCTCAGTCGTCGCAGCCAGGGAGGCCGAGACGGCTTCCGCTTCGTCGAAGTAGCGGGGAGCCGGCAATCGCGTGGTGCTCCGGCTCAGCACCAGGACCGCGCCGTCTCCAATGTCGAGCTGCGCCAATGTCATCGACGGATCCAATCCGGGTGCCCCGGGCACCGATAAGCGGTAACGTCCGGCATCGCCGTCGGAGTGGTCGACGTCGAGAATGTCAACGATCGACGGAATCAGCACCGCGACAGGAATTCCGGCGGGCAAGGTGAGATCGACAACGGCGGAATCCCAGTGCACGCAGACGCGTCGCAGCCCGGTATCGGTTGCAGGCAACAGCGAACCCTTCATTTCGGATAGCAGGGAACATAGCCAGGTCTGAGCGGCCCGGCATTCGGCTGTCCACAAGTGACTTGTCGTTGATGTCGGTGCTACTTACCGTCGTCGCACCAGGGAGGGATGAGATGACCCAGGCCATCGGGCCGGCGGTACCGCACATTCCGGCTGCCGACATCGCTGTTGACGCACCGCCGGAGCTGCCGTCCCCGGCGTCGCGGGGCATGCTGCCGAGGCTGCTTCCGGTCGCGCTGTCCCTGGTGTGCATGGGTCTCATGGCCGCGGCGTTCACAGCGGGGTCCGGCCCGAACCGCAGCCCCATGTTTCTGGCATTTCCGGCGATGATGCTGGTTTCGACCGCGGTGACCGGCTTGACCGGTGGTGCCCGCCGGCATGGTGGGATCGACGCCGACCGCGACCGATATCTCGAATACCTGGCCGGGCTGAGCCGATCCGTGTCTGATATCGCTGTGGCGCAGCAAGAGTCATCGATCCACCACCATCCCGATCCGGCCACGCTGTGGACGTTGATCGGCGGCCCAAGGATGTGGGAGCGGCGACCTCGAGACGCCGAGTTCGGCCGCCTACGGGTGGGGATGGGAACACAGCCGCTCGTACGTCGATTGGTCGCCCCGCAGCTTCCCCCGGAGAATCTGCGTGATCCGGTCACCGCCACGGCGCTTCGGCGCTTCTTGCAGGCGCACTCGATGGTTCGCGCGCCGGTCGCGATCGGCCTGCGCGACGGGACCCTCGTGGGGATCGACGGCGATGGGGCCGAGGTCCGCGGGCTAGCACGAGCGATTCTCTGCCAACTCGCCGTGCTATATGCGCCCGATCAGGTGCTGATCGCCGCCGTCACCGACGACGAGAGCCGCCGTCACTGGGAGTGGTTGAAATGGCTGCCGCACAACCGACACCCCGCGGATACCGATGAGGCGGGCCCGGTACGGATGATCTATTCGGGTGCGGCGCAGGCACAGCATGCTCTGGCCGCGGTGCGGGGACCCTGCATGCTGGTGGTGGTCACCGACCTGGCCGGGGGCGCCGCTCCGATCGCCGGCGCCACCACCATTTCGGTCGGT
>DASTKA010000719.1:0-3073 GCA_035716165.1 Mycobacterium sp.
CACCAAGGCCGTCGAGCAACCCGACGGCACCTGGCACATCGAGGGCGTCAAGCGTTTCATCTCCGGCGGGGACGTGGGCGAGACCGCCGAGAACATCTTCCACCTGGTGCTGGCCCGTCCCGAGGGCGCCGGACCGGGCACCAAGGGGCTGAGCCTGTTCTACGTGCCCAACTTCCTGTTCGACCCGGACACCTTCGAACTCGGCCCCCGCAACGGGGTCTACGTCACCGGGGTGGAGCACAAGATGGGCATCAAGTCCTCCCCCACGTGTGAATTGACTTTCGGCGCAACGGATGTGCCGGCCGTCGGTTACCTCGTCGGCGACGTGCACCGGGGCATTGCGCAGATGTTCACCGTGATCGAGCACGCGCGCATGACGATTGGTGTCAAAGCCGCCGGCACGCTGTCCACCGGCTACCTCAACGCGCTGGCCTTCGCCAAGGAGCGGGTGCAGGGCGCGGACATGACGCAGATGTCGGACAAGACCGCGCCGCGGGTGACCATCATCCACCACCCCGACGTGCGTCGCAGCCTGATGACCCAGAAGGCCTACGCCGAGGGCCTGCGCGCGCTCTACATGTATGCCGCCGCCCACCAGGATGACGCTGTGGCGCAACGCGTTTCGGGCGCCGATCACGAAATGGCGCATCGCATCGACGATCTGCTGCTGCCGATCGTCAAAGGGGTGAGCTCGGAACGGGCCTACGAGGTGCTGACCGAGTCGCTGCAGACGCTGGGCGGTTCGGGCTTCTTGCAGGAGTATCCGCTCGAGCAGTACATCCGCGATTCCAAGATCGATAGCCTCTACGAGGGCACCACCGCCATCCAGGCGCTCGACTTCTTCTTCCGCAAGATCGTGCGCGACCGGGGTGAGGCTCTGCAGTTCTTGACCGCTCAGATCACGGCGACCATCGACAGCTGTGACGAGACGCTCAAGCCGATCGCCCAACTGGTGCAGACCGCCTACGACGACGTGACGGCGATGACCGGTGCGTTGACGGGCTACCTGATGTCCGCGGCCCAGCAAGCGGACGAGATCTACAAGGTGGGGCTGGGGTCGGTGCGGTATCTGCTCGCGGTCGGCGACCTGTTGATCGGCTGGCGGTTGCTGCTGCAGGCCGACGTCGCGACCCGCGCGCTGGCCGACGGCACTGACCGCGACGAAGCGTTCTATCGGGGCAAGATCGCGACGGCGGGGTTCTTCGCCAAAAACATGCTGCCGCAGCTGACCTCGCTGCGCGGCGTCATCGAGGCCATCGACGACGACGTCATGAACGTGGCCGAAGGGGCCTTCTGAGGGCGAATTACACAGGTTGGACATAGGTTAAACGGGTAAACCGTAGCGTTGGCTCTAACCGACGAACGGAGAAACGTTGATGTCTGCCAGCTGTCCAGTGCCCCGGCTCTCTCGCTTAGCGGTATTCGCCGTCGCGGGAGCCACCGTGCTGTCCCTATCCGCCTGCGGCTCTTCGAACAATTCCAATTCCACGTCAACTTCCACCTCGACCTCGACCTCGACGTCCGTCGTCACGTCCACGACCACGTCGGCCACCCCCAACGCCGAAGCGCGAGTCAGCGGTCTGATCGCCTCGGTGGCGGGCAACTCCATTCAGGTCACCAAGGAAGACAACGCAACCGCGTCGGTCAACTTCACCTCGACCACCAAGATCACCGAGGCCGTTCCGGCCGGTCTGCCGGACGTCACCCCGGGCAGCTGCGTCAGCGCGAAGCCGACACAGGCCTCGGCGCCCGGACAGCCGGTCACCGCGGCGACGGTGATGATCAGCGAGTCCGTCAACGGCGCCTGCCCGAAACCACCGCAGTCAGCACCCGGCGGTTCCACCACCACGGCGCCGTCTCTCCCGCCGTCGCCGGCGCCCGCGAAGCCGGCCTGGGTGCGGGGCTCGGTGGCGTCGGTTTCGGGCAACACCATCAACCTGACCAACACCGATCCCAGCGGTAACACCACGCAAACGACCGTCACGGTCGACGACAAGACCAAATACAGCAAGCAGTCGTCCGCGAACACCGACGCGATCACGCCCGGCAAATGCCTGTCCGCGCGCGGAACCCAGGACAACGGCGCACTGCAGGCGACGAGCATCAAGCTACGACAGGCTGTCGACGGCAAGTGCGGCAAGCCCAAGCAGCCCGGCCAGGGCGGCTGACCCGTCCCGGGCTGACTGAGATTGCCGTCACTCCCGTGGGGCGCGGCGTGACAACCGCGCCCCGCGGGGGTAACTGCTGAGGACGGCAAACAGTGTGATCGGAGATGAGTTCTGTGCCTGCCCCATCGTTGAAGTCCCGGCGGACGCAGATCGCGCTCGGCGCAGTCGTTGCCTTCATCGCCCTGTGCGTTGCCATGTGTGGCCCATCCCACGAGTCGTCGAACAGCAGCGCGCCACGCTCCGTCACCGCGGTCCCGCCCAGCGCGGCACCCAGCGCGGCACCCAACGCGGCGCCGCCACCACCGGCACCCCCGGCCCCACCGCCGATCGGCAAGGACTACGTCGAGGGCATGGTGCAGTCGAATTCGGGTGGCTCGGTGGCGCTTCGGACGAGGACCGGCTCGGCGACGGTGGACTACACACCCCAGACCCGGGTCGTCGATGTCACCCCGGCGACGCTGGCCGACGTGACACCCGGCAGTTGCGTCAACGTGCGCGCCACCCCGCAGAGCGCACCGCCGCCCGGTGCGATCACCGCGCAGGCGGTGACGGTCACCCAGTCGGCGGATGGCAAATGCCCGCCACCCGCCGGGTTCTACGGCACGGTCGCCTCCGTCTCCGGTAACACCATCGCCGTCAACGGTCTGGGGCCCGGCGGTCCTGGCGCCCCCACCAACGTCACCGTCGCCGACTCGACCTCATATCAGCGACAGACGCCGTCGGACGCGCAGGCGATCACGAACGGCAAATGCATTGGAGCGCAGGGGAATCAAGACGGCGGGGTGCTGCACGCGACGATGATCAGCGTGGAGACGTGCCCGCCGATGGGGAGCCCCCGCCCGCACCTGCACCTGCCCCACCTGCCGCACATCCACATCTAGCGGCGCGGGTCGAGCGACTGGCTC
>DASTKA010000720.1:0-3774 GCA_035716165.1 Mycobacterium sp.
GAGGTGCCGGGCAACATCTACACGCGAATCGGCAACCCGACCACCGATGTGGTGGAACAGCGGGTCGCCGCCCTCGAGGACGGGGTTGCGGCGCTTTTCCTGAGTTCCGGCCAGGCGGCCGAGACGTTCGCGATCTTGAACCTGGCGAGTGCCGGAGATCACATCGTCTCGAGCCCGCGCCTCTACGGCGGGACGTACAACCTGTTCCACTACTCGCTGGCCAAGCTCGGCATCGAGACCACCTTCGTCGACGATCCCGACGACCTGGACTCCTGGCAGGCCGCGGTCCGGCCTAACACCAAGGCGTTCTTCGGCGAGACGATTTCCAACCCCCAGATCGACATCCTGGACATTCCGGGGGTTGCCGGCGTCGCACACGCGAACGGCGTCCCGTTGATCGTCGACAACACCATCGCCACGCCGTACCTGATTCAGCCGTTCAAGCACGGCGCCGACATCGTCGTGCACTCGGCCACCAAGTACCTCGGCGGACACGGCTCGGCGATCGCCGGGGTCATCGTCGACGGCGGTACCTTCGACTGGACGCAGGGCCGCTTCCCCGGGTTCACCACCCCCGACCCGAGCTACCACGGTGTGGTGTTCGCCGAGCTCGGTCCGCCGGCCTACGCGCTCAAGGCGCGCGTGCAGCTGCTGCGGGACCTCGGGTCGGCCGCATCGCCGTTCAACGCTTTCCTGGTCGCCCAGGGCATCGAGACGCTGAGCCTGCGCATGGAGCGCCACGTCGCGAACGCGCAGCGGGTGGCCGAGTACCTGGCCGGCCACGACGGGGTGTTGTCGGTGAATTACGCGGGCCTGCCCAGCTCGCCCTGGCATGAGCGGGCAAAGAAGCTGGCGCCCAAGGGAACCGGCGCGGTGCTGGCCTTCGAGCTGGCCGGCGGCGTCGAGGCCGGCAAAGCGTTCGTCAACGCGCTCGTGCTGCACAGCCACGTCGCCAACATCGGTGACGTGCGCTCGCTGGTGATCCATCCGGCGTCCACGACGCACGCCCAGCTGAGCCCGCAGGAGCAGCTGAGCACCGGGGTCAGCCCCGGGCTGGTGCGCCTGGCCGTGGGCACCGAGGGCATCGACGACATCCTCGCCGACCTGGAGCTTGGCTTCGCCGCGGCCCGGAAGTTCGGTACGACGGCGGCGGCCACGGGCGCCGACCCGCAAGCCGTGGCAGCCTTCTGAGGAACTCCGGCATGACGATCTCGGGATCTCCCACCCAAACGCTGCCCGCCGAAGGCGAAATCGGCGTGGTGCGCATCGGCTCACTGACCACCGAAAGCGGTGCGGTGCTCGACGATGTCTGCATCGCCATCGAGCGCTGGGGTGAGCTGTCCCCTAACCGCGACAACGTGGTGGTGGTGCTGCATGCGCTCACCGGTGATTCACACATCACCGGTCCGGCCGGGCCCGGGCACCCGATGCCCGGCTGGTGGGACGGCGTGGCCGGCCCCGGTGCGCCCATCGACACGGACCGCTGGTGCGTGGTGGCCACCAACGTGCTGGGCGGTTGCTATGGCTCTACCGGGCCCAGCTCGCTGGCCCCCGACGGAAAGCCGTGGGGCTCGCGGTTTCCGCACATATCCGTGCGGGATCAGGTCGAGGCGGACGTCACCGCGCTGGCGGCCCTGGGCATCACGGACGTGGCCGCCGTCATCGGCGGATCCATGGGCGGCGCAAGGGCTTTGGAATGGATCATCAGCCACCCGGACCGGGTCCGGGCCGGACTGCTGTTGGCGGTCTGCGCCCGCGCCACCGCCGACCAGATCGGTCACATGGAGACCCAGATATCGGCCATCAAGGGAGACCCGAACTGGCAGGGCGGCGACTACCAAGACACCGGGCGCAAGCCGGATGCCGGGCTTTCGATCGCCCGTCGCTTCGCGCACCTGACCTACCGCGGCGAATGGGAGCTCGACAACCGGTTCGGCAACGACGGACAGGGCGACGAAGAGCCGATAAACGGCGGCCGCTACGCGGTGCAGAGCTACCTGGAATACCAGGGCGACAAGCTGGTGGGCCGCTTCGACGCCGGCAGCTACGTCGCCATGATCGCGGCGATGAACAGCCACGACGTCGGCCGAGGCCGCGGCGGAGTGCGAAAAGCCTTGAGCGAGTGTCCGGTTCCGGTCGTGGTGGGCGGCATCACCAGTGACCGGCTATACCCGCTGCGCCTGCAGGAAGAACTGGCCGAGCTGCTGCCGGGCTGCACCGAACTCGACGTCGTCGAGTCCCTGTACGGGCACGACGGCTTCCTGGTCGAATTCGACGTAGTCGCCGAATTGATCCGGAAGACACTGGTGTTGGCCGACTCGGACGATAGCGAAGGCGCGTCGCAACGGTGACCCGCTCGCGGCACGACCGCTCCCTATCGTTCGGCTCGGCCGCCGCGGCGTATGAGCGCGGGCGTCCGTCCTATCCCCCGGAAGCGATCGACTGGCTGTTGCCGGTCGGCGCGCGCCAGGTGCTGGACCTGGGTGCCGGCACCGGGAAGCTGACCACCCGGCTGGTCGAACGCGGCCTCGACGTGGTGGCCGTCGATCCGATCCCGGACATGCTGGAGGTGTTGCGATCCTCGCTGCCGGAGACCCGTGCGCTGCTGGGCACCGCGGAGGAGATTCCGTTGGAGGACAACAGCGTTGACGTGGTGCTGGTGGCGCAGGCCTGGCATTGGGTGGATCCGGAGCGCGCGATTCCGGAGGTGGCGCGGGTGCTGCGGCCCGGCGGCCGGCTGGGTCTGGTGTGGAACACCCGCGACGAACGACTCGGCTGGGTGCGCGAACTCGGCCAGATCATCGGCAGCGACGGAGACGGCCGCACCCGGGTGGCGCTGCCCGAGCCGTTCACCGAACTCGCGCACCATCAGGTCGAGTGGACGAGTTACCTTACGCCGCAAGCGTTGATCGACCTGGTCGCATCGCGCAGCTACTGCATCACCTCACCGACCGAGGTCCGTACCCGGACGCTCACCCAGGTGCGCGAATTGCTGGCAACCCATCCGGCGCTGGCGAATTCGACGGGCCTGGCGCTGCCTTATGTCACCGTGTGCACGCGGGCGACGCTGGAAGGCTGACGCCAGCCCGGTTACCACTCATCATCGTCGTCCTCACGTAGCAGCTTCTCCGGATGGTGGAAGGTGTTGATGTGTGGCCGGCCGCGCTCGAGGTGCGGCGGCGGTTTCCATTCGGTATCGCCCTTGGCGTTTTTCCGGGTCATCCAGCCGCCGGGTCGCAGCAGGCGATGGTGTGGGCCGCAGGCGAAGGTGAGTTGGTCGGCGTCGGTGGTACGGCAGGTGGCGTAGTCGGTGACGTGGTGGACCTCGCAGTAGTAGCCGGGCACCGTGCAGCCGGGTGCCGAGCAGCCGCGATCTTTGGCGTACAACACGATTCGCTGCCCTGGCGAGGCCAGGCGCTTGGTGTGATACAGGCGCCAGGGCCTTGCCCTTGTCGAAGACCGCCAGGTAGTGATGGGCGTGGCGGGCCAGGCGGATCACGTCGCTCATGGGCAGGATGGTGCCGCCGCCGGTCAGGCCGCGCCCGGCCGCCGCCTCCAGCTCGTACAGCGTGGTGGTGACGACGATGGCGGCCGGTAAGCCGTTGTGCTGGCCCAACTTTCCGGAGGCCAACACACCTCGCAGCGCCGCCAGTACTGGATGCGCAATATGACATAGCCTGAGACAGCACCTCAGTCCATCATGTGACTCTATTGTCCAACTTTCGTTTTCCCCAAAATCCCCCGTTTGCAATGCATTTCACGAATAAGGAGATG
>DASTKA010000721.1:0-3467 GCA_035716165.1 Mycobacterium sp.
AACCTACGCTTCGCGCGGTCCCAGATGCCCGCCGACGCGGTCGCGGTTCGGGTGGTGGCCGAGGACCTCTCCCTGACACCGGACGACTGGGTCGCGCTGACCCCGCCGCGGGTACCGGAGCTGCGGTCGTTGCAGGAGTACATCGGTTCGAAGCGGCCGGTGCTGATGGACTGGGCGGTCGGCCTGGCGTTCCCGTGCCAGCATCCGAGGCTGCATTCCAACGGCGTCACCGAGATCCCGGAGTTCCGAATCACCCCGGACTACAACGCCAAGAAGCAGGACACCGACACCTGGCAGGACGGCGTCAACGGCGGCCTGCTGGGCATCACCGACCTGTTGCTGCGAGCGCATGTGATGTCGACGTACCTGTCGCACGACTGGGGCCGCGATTGGGGATCGCTGCGTAAATTCGACACCGTCGCCGACGCGCACCCGGCGCAACTGGACCTGGGCACCGCCACCCGCACCGGATGGTGGTCGCCCGGACCGATCCGGATCAAGCCCTAGCGAGCAAACGAAGCACGAGCGGTCACAAATGGCTCGCGCCGTCATTATTCATCAGTTGAATAATGCGGTGAATTAACGGCGGAGTAATTACCGGTCAAGGGTTTAGTCACGCCATTCTCGGGTCAATACTAATTCGGCTGTGATCCAGTTCACATGACGGAAAAGGTGGCCCCATGCACACGCTGACACGCCTCGGAACCCGCGCGGCCGCGGTCACGCTGCTGATCGCGCCGGCCGCGAGCCTGGCCGTCGGGACGGCGTCCGCCGAGGGCGGCGGCACGACGGTCGCTTTGGACAACTACCTGCGGCGTTGCGATTTCAGCAAGGTCGCCATCGCCCCCAAGGTGCCCAGCCCGATGCTCGGCACCGGTTCGGCCATCGTCCGCACCAGCGGGTCACGGGCCGTCGCCGAGGTCCACCTGACCGACGGCCCAGAACCGGGCATGCATTACGACGTCGGCCTCATAGAAGAACCCCGTCCGTCCTCGTCGAACTGTGGACCCGGAGACCCGGGAACCGCCTTTACCGGCATGGACCTCGACGGCGCGGGAAACGGAACGGCCACCGTTTCCGACACCCTTCGGCCGGGCACCACCGGCGTATGGGTGATCACCGAGCGGCCGAATGCAGAATCACAGAACCCGGCGGAGTTCTATACGTCTGAGTTCTTGGTGCCGGTGGGCGCCTAACCACCGCCCGCGCGCCACGGGGATGCCGCCGGGCGAAGCGGGGACTTCCGGCCCTATTTTGACGATCAAGTCAACTGCTGCGATTGGGGTTGTCCAACGAAGTCCGGCGAGAGGAAGCGGTGTCGGCGCCACAGGGCCACACCAGCCAGCAGCGACGCGAGGCGGATGACGCCACCGGCGACATCGGTTCATTGCTGCGTGCCGATCTCCGCGACGACATCGACGTGTCATCAGTTGCCGCCGAAGCCGCGGCAACCCTGGACCGCGGCTCGGCGATGCTCGTCGTGAAGCGGGGCCCCAACGTCGGGGCGAGGTTCGTGCTGAATCAACCGGTCATGAACGTCGGACGGCACCCGGCCAGCGACATCTATCTCGACGACATCACGGTCAGCCGCAGGCACGCCGAATTCCACGCCGAGAACGGCGAATTCCGCGTCGTCGATCTCGGCAGCCTGAACGGCACGTACCTCAACCGTGCCGCCGTCGACTCGGCGGTGCTGGCCGACGGCGACCTGGTACAGGTCGGCAATTTCCGGCTGGTCTTCCTCACCGCCCAGGGCGGCTGACACCGCGGAGGGGACCGGCTCGGCGCGTAGCGTCTGATCCATGAGCGACTACGCCGTTGAGGCGGTGGACCGGCTGCCGTTTTCCACCGACGAGAAATCGCAGCGCTACGCGACGGAGAACTACCGCGGAGCCGTGGGGCTCAATTGGTACCGCACCGATCCCACGCTGCAGTTCACCATGGCCTATTACCTCGAGCCCGAGGAACTGAAGCTCGCCGAACGGCATTTGACGCGTATCGGTGAACTGATGGGCGGTCCGGTGGCGCAGTGGGCCGAAGAGACCGATCGCAACCCGCCGCAGCTGCGGCGCTACGACCGGTGGGGGCACGACATCAGCGAGGTGGTCATGCCGGCCTCCTTCACCCAGTCCAAGCGGGCGGTCCTCGATGCCCAGCAGGCGCTGCGAACCGAAGCGGGCGAGGCGAAGATGAGCTCGTCGCTGCCCATGTTCGCGTCGAATTATCTGCTCAACCAAGCCGATATCGGGATGGGATGCGCATTGGGCACCGGCGGCGGCATGGTCCAGTCGCTGGTGGCCGCCTACGCGCCGCCCGATGTGGCCGAGCACGTGCTGGCCAAATTCGCCTCCGGCGAGTGGGCCGGCGAGACGGCACAGCTGCTGACCGAACGCACCGGCGGCTCCGATCTGGGAGCCCTGGAGACGACCGCTCGCCGCGACGGTGACACCTGGTTGTTGAACGGCTTCAAGTGGTTTGCGTCCAACTGTGCCGGCGAAGCGTTTGTCGTCCTGGCGAAACCCGAAGGCGCACCGGACTCTTCGCGGGGCGTTGCCAACTTCCTGGTCCTGCGCACCCGCCGCGACGGCTCACGCAACGGTGTGCGCGTCCGGCGGCTGAAGGACAAGCTGGGCACCCGCTCCGTGGCCTCGGGCGAGGTCGAGTTCGTCGATGCCGAAGCGTTTCTGCTGTCCGGGGAGCCCACCGACGCCGCCGCGGGCCCGTCGGACGGCAAGGGCCTGGGACGCATGATGGAGCTGACCAACGCCGCGCGCCTGGGCATCGCCCTGTTCGGGCTCGGCAATGCGCGGCGCGCCCTGGTCGAATCGCTGTGTTACGCGCGGCAACGGCGGGCGTTCGGCGGAGCGCTCATCGACAAACCGCTGATGCGGCGCAAACTCGCCGAGATGATCGTCGACGTCGAGGCCGCGCAGGCGCTGGTGTTCGACGGCACCGGCGCCACCAACCATCGTCAGCCTCGCGGCATCCGGCAACGCATCGCCGTGCCGGTCACCAAGCTCAAGGTGTGCCGACTGGGGATCACCGCGGCGTCCGATGCCATCGAAATCCACGGCGGCAACGGCTATATCGAGACCTGGCCGGTGGCCCGGCTGCTGCGCGACGCCCAGGTGAACACCATCTGGGAGGGCCCGGACAACATCCTGTGTCTGGATGTGCGACGCGGCATCGAGCAGACCCGCGCGCACGAGACGCTGCTGGCGCGGCTGCGCGACGCGGTGTCGGTCGCCGACGACGGCGACACCACGCGGCTGGTCGCGGGCCGGATCGAGGACCTCGATGCGGCGATCACCGCGTGGACCAAGCTCGACAGGGCGACGGCCGAGGCCAGGCTGTTCCCGCTGGCCCAGTTCATGGGTGACGTCTATGCCGGTGCGTTGCTCATCGAGCAGGCCGCCTGGGAGCGGGCCACCCGCGGTGCTGAGCGCAAGGCGCTTGTCGCGGGGCTC
>DASTKA010000722.1:0-2735 GCA_035716165.1 Mycobacterium sp.
GGACCGACGCCAGGACTACGTCCGGTGCATCTTTCGGGCCGCCGCGCCGGGCGCCGCGCTGTACATCCTGGCCTTTGCCGCCGGCGCGCTCGACGACGCCCATTCGGACCGGCCGGGCCCGCCCGGCTTCACCGAAACCGAGTTGCGCGACGCCGTCGCGACGCTGTGGTCCGTCGATGACGTTCGCGCGGCGAAGGTGTACGGCAATGACGACTCCGGGGAGTCTTCGGACGGTCCGCTGGCACACCTGGAGCACGACAACGAGGGCCACTTCATGGCGCCCGGCTTCCTGCTGAGCGCGCACAAGCCCGACTGAGCGGCACCTGCCGCGGGACCGCAGAGAATGCTATTCTCCGTTCGGAGATTGTGGTGTGCAGCGGTATGGGACGGTGACTCACGTGAGTGAATCGGGGCTCGATGCGGGCGCCCTCGCCCGGTGGCTGGATGCAAACGACGCACCGGGTGGTGGCGAAGAGCTGCGGGCGACCCAGCTGAAGGGCGGCTCGCAGAACACCCTTTATCTGATCGCGCGCGGCCCGTCGCAGGCGCCGGCGAGGATGGTGTTGCGGATGCCCGGTGCGCGGGCCGACGCGGCCCGCATCGACGGGCTGCTGCGCGAGATCCGCCTGGTGCGGGCGCTGTCGGGCACCGATGTGCCGCACGCGGCGCTGATCGCGGCCGACGACACCGCCAGCGTGCTCGGCATGCCGTTCTACGTCATGCAGGCGATCGACGGCTGGAGCCCGATGGACGGCGGGTGGCAGTCACCGTTCGACACCGACTTCGAGGCCCGGCGCGGTCTGGCCTTCCAATTGGTCGACGGTGCGGCCAAGCTGGGCCGAGTGGATTGGCGCAAACAGGGACTCGAAGGCTTCGGCCGCCCGGACGGATTCCACGAGCGCCAGGTCGATCGCTGGCTGGCGTTTTTGGACGCCTACCAGGTCCGCGAGCTTCCGGGTCTCGACGAGGCGTCCGACTGGCTGCGCAAGAACCGTCCGGCGCATTACCGGCCGGGCATCATGCACGGTGACTATCAGTTCGCCAACGTGATGTTCGCGCACGGCGAGCCGGCTCGCCTGGCCGCGATCGTGGACTGGGAGATGACCACGGTCGGCGATCCACTGCTCGACCTGGCGTGGTGCCTGCTGGGTTACGACGGTGAAAAGCCACGCGAGGACGGGTTTTATCTCGACATGCGCGGCATGCCCACGCGCAGCGAGCTGTTGGAGCACTACGAAAAGGTCAGCGGGCTGTCCACCGAATACATCGACTACTACCTGGTGCTGGCCAACTGGAAGCTGGGCATCGTGCTGGAAAAGACGTATGCGGCCGGCGTGCGCACCGGCAAGGTCGACCCGAAGATCACCGGCGCGTTCGGCCCGATGATTCTGCAGCTCATCGCTACCGCGGCCGAGCTCGCCCGATCTGACGCGAGGTCCTGAAATGGGTTATGCCGAACAGCTTTTCGATCTCACCGACCGGGTCGTCCTGATCACCGGCGGCAGCCGCGGCCTGGGACGTGAGATGGCGTTCGGTGCGGCCCATTGCGGCGCGGACGTCGTGATCGCGAGCCGCAACATGGACAACTGCGTCTCCACCGCCAAGGAGATCGAGGCCCAGACCGGTCGTACTGCCATGCCGTATCAGGTGCACGTCGGGCGCTGGGATCAGCTCGACGGCTTGGTCGAAGCGACCTACGAACGGTTCGGCAGGGTCGACACGCTGGTCAACAACGCGGGCATGTCGCCGCTGTACGACAAGCTCACCGACGTGACCGAGAAGCTGTTCGACGCGGTGGTCAACCTCAATCTCAAGGGCCCGTTCCGGTTGTCGGCGTTGGTGGGTGAGCGCATGGTGGCGGCCGGCCGGGGCTCGATCATCAATGTCAGCACGGCCGGATCGCTGCGGCCGACGCCCGACATCGTCCCCTACGCCGCGTCCAAGGCCGGGCTCAACGCCATGACCGAGGCGTTGGCCAAGGCGTTCGGTCCGGCGGTGCGGGTCAACACGTTGATGGCCGGGCCGTTTCTGACCGATGTGAGCAAGGCCTGGAACTTGGGGGCCGCCGAGCAGAATCCGTTCAAGCATCTGTCGTTGCAGCGCGCGGGCGACCCGCGCGAAATCGTCGGCGCGGCATTGTTCTTGGCCTCCGATGCGTCCAGCTTCACCACCGGCTCGATCCTGCGGGCCGACGGCGGAATCCCCTGACGTAGCGGGTCGCCACCCAACGAAAGGAGTGTTCGAATGTCCTGGGACTTTTCCACCGAGCCGGAGTTCGAAGAGAAGCTCGAGTGGATCCGCGCGTTCGTCCGCGACGAGGTGGAACCGCTCGAGGTGCTGTTCGGAGGCTGTGAGTTCTTGCCATTGAACGACGAGCGGCGCCGCATCGTCGACCCGCTCAAGCAGCAGGTGCGCGACAAGGGTTTGTGGGCACCGCATCTGGGGCCGGAGCTGGGCGGGCAGGGATTCGGAGCCGTCAAGCTGACGCTGATCAACGAGATCCTCGGCCGCAGCCCATGGGCGCCGATCGTGTTCGGAACGCAAGCGCCCGACACCGGCAATGCCGAGATCATCGCCCGCTTCGGGACCCAGGAACAGAAGGACCGCTATCTGGCGGGGCTGCTGTCCGGGGAGATCTTCTCGTGCTTCTCGATGACCGAACCCCAGGGCGGCGCGGATCCGCGGGTATTCACCACCCGCGCCGTCCGTGACGGCGACGACTGGGTGATCACCGG
>DASTKA010000723.1:0-8201 GCA_035716165.1 Mycobacterium sp.
GCTTCGGGGGTGACAACATCGGAAAGATCGCGTACCAGAAGCTGTTCCGTGCGTTCAGCGATCAGCCCGGGTGGCAGCGCGAGGACCCGATCGGGAATGGCCAGCCGTGGCGTCAGGCCGCGGCGTTCGTACCAGTCGACGATGGCCGGGACGGTGCTCGCTTGAGCCGAAAACTCCACCGGCACAGCGGAGTTCGCGGTGAGGCCGGCGCCGCGGCCGGCCCGCAGCAGCCAGCCGTCCAGCCAGGTATGCTCCGCGCCCGGCCAGGCTGCGGCCGCGGCATGCTCGAGCGCGCGGATCTGCGAGGTGCGGATGGGCATGTCGGTGAGCACCCGCAGCGCCACCGCCTCGGAGGGCGCGAACTCGACGACCACGCCGCTCTTCGTCCGAACCCGCACCATCGGGTCGACGGTCAGCAACTGGCCCACCGCATCGGTCAATGGCGGCACCGACCCGGGGGGGCGCCGGTAGCGAACCGTCACTCGGGTTCCCGGGTCGGGCCACGAGAACATCAGTGGCCGAACGGGTCCGGTCCCTCGCCGGGCATCCAGGAGAGGCCGGGAACGCCCCAGTTGTGGGATTTGATGGCGCGTTTCGCGCTGCGCGCGTGCCGGCCGATCAGCCGATCCAGATACAGGAAGCCATCCAGGTGCCCGGTCTCGTGCTGCAGCATCCGCGCGAACAGGCCGTTGCCCTCGATGGAGACGGGCTTGCCGTCGGCGTCGAGCCCGGTGACGCGTGCCCACGTGGCGCGCCCGGTGGGGAACGACTCGCCGGGCACCGACAGACAACCCTCGTCGTCGTTGTCCGGATCGGGCATCGTCTCGGGTACCTCGGAGGTCTCCAGGATCGGGTTGACGACGACACCGCGCCGCCGCTCGGTGCGGCCGCGGTCGTCGGCGCAGTCGTAGACGAAGACCCGCAAGCCGACCCCGATCTGGTTGGCCGCCAGCCCCACCCCGTGCGCGGCGTCCATGGTGTCGTACAGGTCGGTGATCAACTCGGCCAGATCCGCCGGCAGCGAACCGTCGGCAGCGACCGGCACCGGCTGCGTCGGGGTATGCAGGACGGGATCTCCCACAATGCGGATCGCAACGACTGCCATGGTCGGCTAAGCTACCGCACGGTCATGGGCCGCTCAGACCGTGACCGGAGTCCGGCAATCTTGGCCAATAGTCCGACTCGCGGGTCTGGATGACGGCTTGAGGGTTTGCCGCGTGTTTCAATATTCGCCGAAACACGCCCTTAGCTAAGTCAAGTCAGTCGAGCAGTTCGGAATTCGCCGGAAGGGTCCAGGGGAAGCTATATGGACAGCGCCATGGCGCGGGCAAATCGATCGGGGGACGACTCTGAGATCGCAGATGGGCTGACCCGCCGCGAGCACGACATCCTGGCCTTCGAGCGCCAGTGGTGGAAGTTCGCCGGTGTCAAGGAAGACGCCATCAAAGAGTTGTTCTCGATGTCGGCGACGCGTTACTACCAAGTGCTCAACGCGCTCGTCGATCGCCCCGAGGCGCTGGCCGCCGACCCGATGCTGGTGAAACGGCTGCGGCGACTGCGCGCCAGCAGGCAGAAGGCCCGTGCGGCGCGGCGCCTCGGCTTCGAGGTGACCTGACTCGTTACAGTAGGGCTCGATGAAAGAACGAGTTCCCGACTCCACTGGGCTGCCCCTGCGGGCCATGGTGATGGTGCTGTTGTTCCTCGGCGTCATTTTCCTGCTGCTCGGATGGCAGGCTCTGGGTTCGTCGGGGAGCTCTGACGACGATTCGGCGTCGCCGGCGTCCAGCGCGAGCGCCAGCAGCTCGGCTTCCGCGTCGCCGACCAACAAGCCGGCGAGCGCCCAGGCCGACGTGCAGATTTACAACATCTCCTCGAAAGAGGGTGTCGCCGCGCACACCAAGGACCAGCTGACGTCAGCCGGCTTCAAAGTCACCAAGGTCGACAACATGGCCGTGCCCGACGTCTCGTCCACCACGGTGTACTACACCGACGCCGGCGACGAACACGCCACCGCCGACGCGGTGGGCAAAAACCTGGGCGCACCCGTCGAACCGCGAATCCCCGCGCTCAGCGGCGAGCCACCGGGTGTCATCGTCCTCGTCGCAGGCTGACCTGCCGGGGCCGCCTGCCCGACTCTCCCCCGCAAGCGGGCGGTGCCCCCGCAGCGCGCCCGTTCCGGCTCGCGTCGTCGCCGGGCTAGGCTGCTGACTATGCCCAAGCTGCCCTCGGTCCCGGGGACCACCCCCGCGATCTGGACCGGATCGCCGCCGCCGCGGGCTGCGCCGGGTGACTTCGAGTCCCCCGGCGGTCACTTCCGGCCACCGGGGCACGCCGCCGAGCCCGCCAGCGGAGAGGATCCGCTCTGCGGGCAGAAGACCGCGATCATCATCGATGCCGGCTAACAGGACCAATACCCGCATCGACTTCGCCCGTTCACCACGGCCGACCCTGGGGGTCGAGTGGGAGTTCGCGCTCGTCGACGCCCACACCCGCGACCTGAGCAACGAAGCCACCGCCGTGATCGCCGAGATCGGCGAAAACCCGCGCGTCCACAAGGAATTGCTGCGCAACACGGTCGAAGTGGTCACCGGCATCTGCCACTCCGCGGGCGAGGCCATGGAGGATCTGCGCCAGACCCTGGGGCCCGCGCGCCGCATCGTGCGGGATCGCGGCATGGAGCTGTTCTGTGCCGGCGCACACCCGTTCGCGCAGTGGACCTCTCAGAAACTCACCGACGCCCCGCGCTACGCCGAACTGATCAAGCGCACCCAGTGGTGGGGACGGCAGATGCTGATCTGGGGTGTGCACGTGCACGTCGGCCTCTCCTCGCCGAACAAGGTGATGCCGATCATGACGTCGCTGCTCAACTACTACCCCCACCTGCTGGCGCTGTCGGCGTCCTCGCCGTGGTGGGCGGGCGTGGACACCGGCTACGCCAGCAACCGGGCGATGATGTTTCAGCAGCTGCCCACCGCCGGGCTGCCGTTCCAATTTCAGACCTGGGCGGAGTTCGAACGCTTCGTCTACGACCAGAAGAAGACCGGCATCATCGACCACGTCGACGAAGTCCGTTGGGACATCAGGCCTTCGCCGCACCTGGGCACGCTCGAAACGCGGGTCTGCGACGGCGTGTCCAACCTGCGCGAGCTGGGCGCCCTGGTCGCGTTGACGCACTGCCTGGTGGTCGATCTGGACCGCAGGCTGGAAGCCGACGAGTCGTTGCCGAGCATGCCGCCGTGGCATAACCAGGAGAACAAGTGGCGCGCCGCCCGCTACGGCCTGGACGCGGTGATCATCCTGGACGCCGACAGCAACGAGCGATTGGTCACCGAGGATCTCGACGACGTGCTGAACCGGCTGGAGCCGGTGGCCCGCAAGCTGAATTGCGCCGACGAGCTGGCCGCGGTCGCCGACATACCCCGGCAAGGCGCCTCCTACCAACGACAGCGCCGGGTGGCCGAAGAACATGACGGCGACCTGCGTGCGGTCGTCGACGCGCTGGTGGGCGAACTGGAAATCTGATGACGGAATCCCTTGAGCTGGCGATGTTTCCGCTGGAGTCGGTGCTGCTGCCCGACCAGGACTTGCCGTTGCGGATCTTCGAGCCGCGCTACGGCGCGCTGGTCCGGCACTGCCTGGACACCGGCGACCCGTTCGGGGTGGTGCTGATCTCGCGCGGGCGGGAGGTCGGCGGCGGCGATGCGCGGTGCGACGTCGGCGTGCTCTCGCGGATCACCGAGTGCGTCGACCACGGCGCGGGCCGCTATTCGCTGGATTGCCGGACCGGGGAACGCATTCGGGTGTCCGAATGGCTGCCCGACGACCCCTATCCCCGGGCGACGGTCGCGCTGTGGCCCGACGAACCGGGGGACGCGGTGTCGGACGCCCAGTTGCTCGACGTCGAAGACCGGGCCATGGCGCTGTTCGAGCGGATCGCGCAGGCGCGCGACCTCAGGCTCCCGTCCCGCGAGGTGATCCTGGGCCACGACCCCGCCGGCCCGGCCGGGAAGCGCTTGTTCGCGTTGGCATCTCGCATCCCGATCGGCACGGCCGACCGCTACTCGGTGCTGTCGGCCCCGACGGCCGCAGACCGACTCACCGCGCTGCGCGAGGCCGTGGACGCGGTAGCCGAAGTGGTGGAGTTTCAGCTTTCCGAATGACCGGGCGTGGTCGGCAAAAGGACGGTGCATGAAGGTACAGCTCCAGGTCAGCGGATCACCGGTACAGGCGGCGGCAAGCGCCGCCGACATCGCCGCGACGGGCGCGGATGGAATGTTCACCTTCGAGGGGCAACACGATGTCTTTTTCCCGCTGCTGATCGCCGCGGGCACGACCGGCCTGGACTTGATGACCAACGTGGCGATCGCCCCGCCGCGCAGCCCGCTACACATGGCGCACTCCGCCTACGACCTCCAGCTCTACAGCGGTGGCCGCTTCCGGCTCGGGCTTGGCTCACAGATCAAGGTGCACATCGAAAAGCGCTATGGGAGTAGGTGGGAGAGGCCGGCGCCGAGGATGGCCGAAGCCATCGCCGCGATCAAGGCGATCTTCGCCGCGTGGGAAGGTCAGGCCCGCTTGGACTTTCGCGGCGATTTCTACACGCACACCATCATGGCGCCCAACTTCAACCCCGGGCCCAATCCGTTCGGGCCGCCCGCGGTGCTGCTGGGTGCGCTGGGTCCGGTGATGACGCGCACCGCCGCCGAGGTCGCCGACGGCCTCCTGGTGATGCCGTTCAACAGTGCCCGCCACTTCGCCGATCGCACCGTTCCGGCCATCGCCGAGGGGCTGCGCCGCTCCGGGCGGACGTTCGACGAATTTCAGATCATCGCCCAGGCCATGGTCGCCGTCGGCCGCGACGATGCCGAATTGGCGACCGCGATCAACGGGGTGGCTTCCCTCATCGCGTTTTACGGCTCGACGCCGGCCTACCTGCCCGTGCTGCAGGCCGAGGGCTGGGACGAAGTCCAGCCCGAACTCAACGCGCTGTCCAAGCAGGGGCGCTTCGCCGACATGCGCCGCCTGATCACCGACGAGATGGTGGCGCGGATCGGGATCGTCGGAACACCCGAGCAGTGCGCACAGCAGATCGCCGCGCGGTTCGGCGAGCACGCCGACGAGGTGTGCTGTTACTTCCCCGGATACACGCCGCGCCCCGCGGACGTCGCCGAACTGATCGGCGCCCTGCACCGGGTGCCGGCCCTGCCATGAGCGGCGACCTGACAGTCGAAATCGACTCGGGGGTAGCGCTTCTCACCCTCAACCGGCCCGACCGCCTCAACGCCTACACCGCCGAGATGGGCGCGCTGCTGAGCCGCGCGTATCGCGACTGCGACGAGGACGACGACGTCCGGGCGATCGTGTTGACCGGCGCCGGGCGCGCCTTCTGCGCCGGGGCCGATTTCTCCGGCGACGCGAGCCCGTTCGACGCGCCCGCGGACGACGGCACGTTCTCGGCCTCGCCGATCACGCCGGCGGCGTTCGAGTTGCGCAAACCGGTGATCGCGGCGGTCAACGGCCACGCCATCGGCATCGGGCTGACGATCGCGCTGCAGGCCGACATCCGCATCGTCGCCGAGGACGCGAAATACGGTGTGGTGCAGGTCCGCCGGGGTGTGCTGCCCGACTGCATGTCGCACTGGACGCTGGCCCAGTTGACCACCCTGGGGGTGGCCGCCGACATCCTGCTCACCGGGCGCACGTTCGGCGGTGCCGAGGCCGCCGCGCTCGGTGTGGCCAGCCGCGCGTTGCCCGCCGACCAGGTGCTCGACCACGCGCTGACCGTGGCCCGCGACATCGCGGTCAATGTGGCGCCCATGTCGGCCGCGCTGTGCAAGCGCCTGCTGTGGGACAGCGTGATCCATCGCTACACGCCGCGACAGGTCGCCTCGCTGGAAACCCTTCTGCACGAGCGGGTGATGGGCGGCGCCGATGCCGCCGAGGGCGTGGCCGCGTTTCTCGAGCACCGGCCGCCCAACTTCACCGCGCGGCTGTCTCGCGAGTGGACGCCGCTTCCCGAGCTATGAACCGGCGTCCGCGGTGAGCAACTCGGCCAACGCGACACCGAGGTTGTGCAGGTTGGTGTCCAGTGAATAGGTTCGGTCCAGAGTCCAATTGAGGATGCCCCCGGACAGGGCGCCAACCATGATGTCCGCCAACGTTTGTGCATCGTGGCGCCCACTCACCTCACCGCGCGCCACCCCCTCCTTGACCAACTCGACGAAGGTGTTGTGCAGGTTGGATCCGCGCTGGGTGCCGTAGCCGCTGGTGGCCAGCATTTCCCCGATCATCTCCCGGTAGGTGTCGCCCGATCCGGCCAGCGTCGCGGCGATGTCGTCGAACACACCGACAAGCCGGACGGGGATCGCCTCGTCGGCCCGTTCGAACACGACGTCATGGAGGTTGACCAGCCGTTGCTCGGCCAGTGCGCGAATCATGTCCTGCCGGGTGGCGAAATGGTTGAAAAACGTTCGGTTGGCGACGTCGGCCCGTTCGCAGATCTCCTCGATGGTGGTGGCCCCGACGCCGTGATCCAAAAACAGATCGAAGGCGGCGGTGAGAATCCTCTCCCGCACCTCGCGTTTGCGTCGTTCGAGCCTACTCATGCTCTTGCACAGAGCTTTTCGGAGAGCTCCCACAGCTCCGCGGCGCGGCGCTCGTCGCGGGCGTGCGGCGCCGCCGCGCTGACCGCGCAGTCTTCCAGGTAGAGGCCGCCGCGGCCGGCCAGTTCCGGGCTGACGGCGGCCCACACCTGGGTGGCTGCGCCTTGCTCGGGCATGACGAAGTCGAGGAAACCGTCGGAGGGTTCGGGGCTGTTCTGGACGGCGAGCTTACGCAGCTGCGAGAAGTCGTCGCGGGACATGTACCGCGCCAGCGAGGTGGCCACCGTGCCGGGATGCACTGCATAGGAGCGGATCCCGAAGTCGCCCAGGCGCCGGTCGGCCTCCACCGCGTGCAGGATGTTCGCGGTCTTGGCGGCGCCGTAGGCGACGAACTTGTCGTACTCACGGCGCTCCCAGTTGGGATCGTCGAGGTCGACATCGCCCATCACATGGCCGCCCGAGGACAGGATCACCACCCGGGCGTCGCCGGCGGCGGCGAGCTGGGGGACGAGCAGCCGGGTCAGTTCGAAGTGCCCGAAATGGTTTGTCCCGATCTGCAGTTCGAAGCCGTCCTGAGTTCGGCCGAACGGGGTGAACATGACGCCGGCGTTGTTCATCAACACGTGCACCACCGGCGTGATGCCACCGATGGCGCTTGCCGCGGCGCGAACGCTGGACAGCGAGGTGAGGTCGAGCTGCACCGTCGAGGCCTGGGCGCCGGGTATCTCGGCCGTGATCCACTGGGCAGTCTCCGCGAGCGCATCGCGATTGCGGGCGGCGAGGATGACGTGCGCCCCCGCGGCGGCGAGCGCCCGGGCCGACTCGCGGCCCAGCCCCGACGACGCGCCGGTGATGACACATGTCTTGCCGGACAAGTCGATCCCGTCGACGACGTCAAGCGCCGTTGGACGGTCGGTCATGCCGGTGCGGCCGCCCACAGCGGGACGACGACGCTCGGATCGCATTCCTCGTCGACGATCCATTTGCACATCCGCCGGATCGGCTCGATGGCGTCCTGCGGCATGGCGAGCGCGACGCTGCACGCATACCCCAGGCTGGTCAGTCGCTGCGCGCCGAACAACGGCAGGGTGTCGCGCAGCCGTCGCTTGAGCGATTCGGGATAGATGCCGATGGTCTGCGTGTAGGCATTCACCGCGGCGGTCACCCTGTCGATGCTATCCACCGGGACGATGTTGGCGACACGACCGGACAACATCGGCGAATAGTCGACCGGTTCGTCGATTTGAGAGACGACGATGGCACCCTCGCGTTGCTCGCCGCCGACCACGCGATAGAAATCCTCGGCCATCCGCGAGGCCTCGACATGGTCGAGCAGCTCGCGGTTGGGGTAGCGCGGCGCGGTGCTGACGACCGCGGGCAGGCGGACCAGTTCGTGGTAGATCAGCTCGCCGAGCCGGTTGGCGTTGGCCAGGCCCGCGGCGTCGGTTCCGGTGAGCGCGTAGATGACCCGGGCGTTGGCGCAGCCTTCCTGGTTGGCCACGCCGATGTCGATCGCCGCGCGCCGGGCCACCTCGCGCAGGGTCTCGTCGTCCGCGAATGCTTCGGCACCGATGATGGTCCCGCTGCGTTTGGGGTCCA
>DASTKA010000724.1:0-2794 GCA_035716165.1 Mycobacterium sp.
CGCGGCATGGTGTTCCAGGACAACGCGTTGCTGCCCTGGCGCACCGTGCGCTCCAACATCGAGTTGGCCCTGCGGCTGCGCGGCGTCGCCCGGGCGGGCCGGCGCGCCGAGGCCGACCGCTGGATCGCCGAGCTCGGCCTCACCGGCTTCGGCGACTATCTGCCCAAGAGCCTGTCCGGCGGCATGCGGCAGCGCGTCCAGCTGGCCCGCGGGCTGGCCGGTGCGCCCCGCGCGGTGCTGATGGACGAGCCCTTCGGCGCGCTGGACACCCAGACCCGTACGGCCATGCAGCGGCTGCTGATCGACACCTGGCGAGCCCACCCGACGACTATCGTCTTCGTCACGCACGATGTCGACGAGGCGCTGCTGCTGGGTGATCGGATCGCCGTGCTCGGCAAGGCCGGTCAGCCGCTGCGCACCCTGATCGACGTGCCGGAGCCGCGCGTCGACCGGCAGCGCGCCGCGCTGCGCGCCGAAGTCATTGCGGCACTGAATCATTCGGCGGTGGCGGCATGATGCAGATTCCCGACCCGGCGACGCCGGCCCGGCTCGACTGCGACGTCCTGGTCATCGGCGGCGGCACCGCGGGCACCATGGCCGCGCTGTCGGCCGCCGAGAGCGGCGCGCAGGTGCTGCTGCTGGAGAAGGCCCACGTGCGCCACTCCGGCGCCCTGGCGATGGGCATGGACGGGGTCAACAACGCGGTGATTCCCGGCAAGGCCGAACCCGAGGACTACGTCGCCGAAATCACCCGCGCTAACGACGGAATCGTCAACCAGCGCACCGTGTATCAGACCGCCACCCGCGGTTTTGCGATGGTGCAGCGGCTGGAGCGCTACGGCGTGAAGTTCGAGAAGAACGAGCACGGCGAATACGCCGTGCGCCGGGTGCACCGCTCGGGCTCCTACGTGCTGCCGATGCCCGAGGGCAAGGACGTCAAGAAGGCGCTGTACCGCGTGCTGCGGCAGCGGTCGATGCGCGAGAAGATCCAGATCGAGAACCGGCTCATGCCGGTGCGGGTGCTCACCCACGAGGGCCGCGCCGTGGGCGCCGCGGCGATGAACACGCGCACCGGTGAATTCGTCACGGTCGGCGCCAAGGCGGTCATCCTGGCCACCGGCGCCTGCGGGCGGCTCGGCCTGCCCGCGTCGGGCTACCTGTACGGCACCTACGAAAACCCGACCAACGCCGGCGACGGCTACTCGATGGCCTATCACGCGGGCGCGGAGCTGTCGGGCATCGAGTGCTTCCAGGTCAACCCGCTGATCAAGGACTACAACGGCCCGGCGTGTGCCTACGTCGCCAATCCCTTCGGCGGCTATCAGGTCAACTCGCGCGGGGAGCGGTTCGTCGACTCCGATTACTGGTCAGGTCAGATGATGGCCGAGGTCAAATCCGAGATCGACTCCGCGCGCGGACCCATCTATCTCAAGGTGTCGCACCTGCCGGACGAGACGCTGACCGCGCTGGAAAACATCCTGCACACCACCGAGCGACCGACCCGGGGCACCTTCCACGCCAACCGCGGCCACGACTACCGCACCCACGACATCGAGATGCACATCTCCGAAATCGGCTTGTGCAGTGGGCATTCCGCATCGGGCGTGTGGGTCGACGAGCACGCCCGCACCACGGTGCCCGGGCTGTACGCCGCGGGTGACATGGCCTGCGTCCCGCACAACTACATGATCGGGGCGTTCGTGTTCGGTGATCTGGCCGGCACGCACGCCGCCTCGACGCTGTCCGATGTCGCCGCGCCGCAAGAACTTCCAACCGATCAGGTGCGCGAGGCGCACGAGCTGATCTACCGGCCGCTGCGGCATCCGGACGGCCCGCCGCAACCCCAGGTCGAGTACAAGCTGCGCCGCTTCGTCAACGATTACGTCGCACCCCCCAAGACGGGGGCCAAGCTGTCGCTGGCCATCCGCACCTTCGAGCGGATGAGCGCCGAGATCGCCGAGATGGGTGCGCGCAATCCGCACGAGCTGATGCGCGCGGTGGAGGTGTCGTTCATCCGGGACTGCGCCGAGATGGCCGCCCGCTCGTCGCACACCCGCACCGAATCGCGCTGGGGGCTGTATCACGATCGCGCCGACCTGCCGGGTCGCGACGACAGCCAGTGGGGCTATCACCTCAACCTGCGCAAGGACGCTCACGGCGAGATGGTGTTCCTCAAGCGTCCGGTGGCGCCCTATTTCGTGCCGGTCCCGGAGCTGGACGGCCTGCCGCCCACCGATCAGACCGTGTACCCGGTGGAGCAGCCGCCACTGGTCGGCGGCCAAGCGCCGGCCACCGCCGTGTCCCGAATCAACTCGGCCACCACGGGTTTCGAACCGCCTTCACCGCGCATCGCCGAGGTGCTGGC
Source organism: Mycobacterium sp. (assembly GCA_035716165.1). Taxonomy (GTDB): domain Bacteria; phylum Actinomycetota; class Actinomycetes; order Mycobacteriales; family Mycobacteriaceae; genus Mycobacterium. Next base: position 2,366 of record DASTKA010000724.1, read on the forward strand.
GCTCGAGGAGCCCACGACAGCCGACCTGGGTTCCTATCTGACCGATCCGGACGCCGGGGTGCGCCGCACCGCGGTGTCGACGCTGACCGAACACATCCCCGACGGGTACGCGCCGGCCCTGGTGGCCGCGCTGAACGACGACGACGCGACGGTCCGCCGCACCAGCGCCGACGGCATCCGCGAGCTCGTCGAGGTGCTTCCGGAGCCGGAAAGCGTTCGCGGCCACCTTGACTCGGTAGACCGGGTGGTGCGTGCCGCGTCGGTGTACGTGCTGGCCGCCCGCCGGGCCGGTGACGCCGCGCAATACCGCCGCGCCCTCGACGATGTCGATCATCGGGTGCGCATCGAGGCCGTGCGCGCGCTGGTGTCCGTCGACGACGTGGCCGGGGTCGTCGCCGCCGCCGACGACGAGAACCGCGAGGTCCGGAT